>JAHLFQ010000126.1 GCA_018883705.1 Candidatus Cellulosilyticum pullistercoris | reverse complement strand
ACTATATAACAAAGGTGATTTGAAAATTAATGAGTTAATAGAAAAAATATTAACCACATCTGGAAATATAACAGTAGTCATAAAAAATCTGGAAAAGGAAGGATTAATACAAAAGAGCGCAGATCCCAAAGATAAGAGATCGTGTATCATATCACTTACTGATAAAGGTAAGCAATATATAGAAACTATTTTACCTAAGCATATCGATAACATTAGAAGTATTTTTGAGGTTTTAAGTAACGAAGAAAAAAGAGTGTTAAAAGATATCCTTAAAAAATTTAAAACCCTATAAGAGATAGAAGTAAAATTTTTAAACAAATATCACTAACTAGTGATATTTGTTTAGAGTGAAGGTAGGAAAAGGAGGAAAAATAATGAGAAATTACAGATCGATAGAAAAAGTATTTAGAGGACCAGAGCCTCATATGGTGGGAGATGGCTTTAGGGTATCACAATACTTACCAGCGGGGACAAATGGAATGCAGCGTCTATCTCCATTTATATTATTAGATTATCATGCGCCTTATTATTATGAGCCATCTGAGGTTGTTCGTGGTGTTGGAGCACACCCACATCGTGGATTTGAGACTGTAACCATTGCTTATGAGGGAAGAATTGAACATCATGATAATAAAGGAAATCATGGAATCATAGGAACTGGCGATGTGCAGTGGATGACTGCTGCGTCAGGAATTTTGCATAAAGAGTATCATGAAAAGGAATTTAGTAAAAGTGGTGGCGTACTGCATATGATTCAGCTCTGGGTGAACCTGCCTAAAGAGAAAAAGAGGATAGAACCCAAATATCAAGCTTTATTAAAAGAAGATATGGGAAAGATAAAGCTTGATGATCATCAGGGAGAAATAAGCATTATTGCTGGAGAAGTAAATGGGGTAAAAGGCCCAGCTAGTACTTTTACCAAGATGAATATTTATAATGTAAGTTTAAGCAGTGAGGGAAAGGTTACTTTAAAGGAACCAAGTCATTTTAATACAGGAATCCTAGTGTTAAAAGGTGAAGTTAAAATAAATGAAGATAGGGTAGTTAAAGAAGGAGATTTCATTCTATTTGATAATGTACCTGGTGAGATTTTTGTTGAGTCAGTAGCAAAAGATAATCTATTTGTTGTCTTAAGTGGAGAACCTATAGATGAACCTGTTGCTTCTTATGGACCATTTGTGATGAATACAACAGATGAAATATATGAGGCCTATGAAGATTTTAGAAATAACAAATTTGGAACAGAAGAATTCTAAGTAAATAAAAGAAGTAGTATTAAAAGTGCGCTCCTATTAACTGGGGACGCACTTTTATCGTATAGTAAGAGATTAAGAAATGATTGTATTTCATGGATATAATGGCTGGTATACTAACTATTTACTGGTTTTAAGAATTAAAAATAAGATAGAAAGATAAATGAATGTAAATTATAATAATATTTAGAAGAACAGATCACACGTATAATAAATGGATTCAAATAGGAGGAAGCATGGAAAAATTAAGCCTTGGATGTACACTAGATTGTCCTGACTGTTGTAGATTTAATGTTTATGTTGAACAAAATGAAGTGATACGGATAGAAGGTGATAAAGAGCACCCCTATACCAAAGGAGCAGTATGTAAAAAAGGGCTCATGCATTTAGACCGTTTAAAGCACCCTGAAAGACAATATAAGCCACTTCTTAAGGTAGATGGTAAGTGGGAAGAGATTTCTTTTGAAAAAGCTTTAGAGCTAATGGCAGATAAGTTGGCGACTTATAAGAAAGAAAGTGGGCCTCAATCTATTTTATATTATGAACAATATGGAAACGGGAGTTTGCTTAAGAGTATAGGAGATATTTTCTTTAACTTTTTTGGAGGGGCTACTAAGCAAAAAGGTGGGCCTTGTTGGAGTGCAGGTATTACGGCACAGAAGCAAAATTTTGGAGATGTTAGAAGTCATGCCTTAGAAGATATGTTAAATAGCAAGACGATTTTAGTATGGGGGAAAAATCCAGCCTATACAACGATTCATACGATGCAGATGATTAAGAAGGCTCAAAAGCAAGGGAGCTTTGTTATTGTGATTGACCCAATCTGTACAGCAACTGCTAAGCAGGCAGATCATTATGTTGCGATAAAGCCAAATGGTGATGGGGCTTTAGCATTAGCTATGGGTAAAAGGATTATTGAAAAAGGCTTGTATAATGAAGATTATATCAACAAGCATGTTAATGGATTTGAAGCTTATAAGAAGTATGTAAGTCATTTAGAATTGGAGATGCTTTGCAATAAAGCAGGAGTCTCTATAGAAGAAGTCGATTTTCTTGTAGAGAAATATACAGATTACTATTCAACCATTCTAGTGGGATATGGATTACAAAAGTACGAATATGGAGGTAATACCATTCACTTAATTGATGCATTAGGTGCTCTTACAGGCCAAATCGGTGTAAGTGGTGGAGGGGTAAACTATGCAAATAAAGTTTATCCAAGTGTTTTAAAATTAGATCCATATGATAGTGAAAGTTATGCCGATAATCGTATGTTCTATGTTAGTCATATGAGTTCTTTTATTAAACAAAATGATATTAAAATGGCTGTCATTACAAAGAGTAATTTGCTTAATCAATTACCAGATTTACATGCTCTGGAAGAAGCTTTAGAGAAAATAGAGTTTAAAGTTTGTTTTGATGTATTTCTAACAGATACAGCAGAAGTATGCGATCTATTTATCCCTACAACAACTGTTTTGGAAAGTGAAGATTTACTCTTTAGCTCTATGACGAATCCTTATTTAACTTACAATGAAAAAGCAGTAGAACCTAAAGAAGAATTAATGGATGAATATGCTTTTTATGGAGCTCTTGCTAAAAAATTAGAATT
>JAHLFQ010000125.1 GCA_018883705.1 Candidatus Cellulosilyticum pullistercoris | reverse complement strand
CTTCTGTTGCCACTCTATATTCATTGCTTACACCCCTCTACAAATAAGTTGTTTTCATTAAAATAAGTGCATGTAATATTAAGTTATTTGTTTAGTAATAATAGGGATTATATAATCTATACGCTATCCCTTGTTTACTCTGGCATGATCCAATTTTTTCTTACTTAATTTCGTTCAACATTCTACAATAAACAAAAAAAAATATCAATACTTTTCTTATTTTATCTAATTATTTTGTTTATATATATTAAACTTTTTGCGCATTAAATTAATGTTTTCAAAAAAAGTTAAATAGATTATATAGCTTTTTTGAATCTATAATTTTTCTATTTATTTTTTATTTTAAGATTAAAAATAGCTGAAAAATCTATTCCAATATGTTATCTATTGGTAAATTTTTCAGCTTATTCAAATAATTTTTAATCACTCTTATCTAAAACTTGTATATAAAGCTTTTAATAAAACATCAGGTCGTTTCTTATATTGTGTAACTGGACAAACTTTTTTATTTTTTACATTAAATAATTTATAAATAGCCATACGTGCTGCTCTTACAGAATATTCCTCCGTAAATACCATATCTTCAGGTATTTCCACAAACTGGCTAATCATAGCAAAATTAGTTGACCCTTTTGGTACAACTTCTGGTCTATCTACCATTTTTCTAGGTTGGAACTGTGCATCAATATAAGGCATCATACATGGAATGACATTAACAACACTATCCATAAGTTCCTGCATATCTTCTTCAAAATGAAGATGATGAATAAGCTCTACTAGAATTTCCTTTCCTGAACATTGTCGCATCGTCTTTTTCACATAATTTCCCATTCGATTGGTATACAATCCATACCCCCAAAAAATGGTTGTGTCTGCTTCTTGATTAATAAAATGAGGTTGTGCAGCTACAACAATACTCATGAGCCAATTGGAATCTTTAAACGTCATAAGTGCACCACTACCTGGAATATTTCCAGAAAAACGCTCAATCATCTTTAAAAATTTATTGCCTTTACAAGTCACTGTAAAGCTCTCCCAATTAGTTTCTGATGGATGATTAAAAAATGGCGCTGGATTTCCAAGCCCTGGTTTCTTCTTAGCAATTTTCGCCCAAAGCATTCCAGATAGCGGCTTAGAAGGATCATATTCTGGTGCTGTATCAAAATCCCCTAATGTAGCACAATCCGTCATGCACCCATTAGTCATAATACAAACGTCTCCCTTTGCTAATTGAATGACCTCTTCGCCTGATTCTGTTTCTAAATGAATAGCTGTAACTGTAATATCATTTCCAGGTGCAAAATCTAAATCTGTTACTTTCGCATTAATACTAAAGTCTACTTTATGCTTTTCTAAATAAGTTTTTAATGGCAAAATAACAGACTGATATTGATTATAGGGCGTACGTGTGACACCTTCTAATGTTTCAATTCTTGAAAATTCAAAAATCATACGTTCCATATAACGTTTAAATTCAAATAAACTAGACCACTTTTGAAATGCAAAGGTGGTTTGCCACATATACCAAAAATTTGTTGTAAAGAAATGTGGTGTGTCCTTAAACCAATCTTCGATTGTTAAATCATCTAATTTCTCTTCTGGCGTTAGCATAAGTTCTCCTAATGCTAAGCGATCTGCCATATTAAATCCCATACTACGTACGTCTAAAATTTCACCTTCTTTATTGATAAGACGCGCTTGTGCATGTGTAGGATGATGATGGTCGAAATTCAAAATCTCTTCTGTCACACTTTTTCCAGGATATTCTAAAGAGGGAATACTTGCAAAAAGTTCCCAGAAATTTTCGTAAGTTTCTTCATTGAGCATACGTCCACCACGACAAATAAAACCTTTTTGCATGCTACCTGCACCATCATTACTGCCTCCTAAAATATGCATCCCCTCAATGATATGGATATTTTCTCCTTTAAACTGGCAATCTCGTATCAAATAAGCTGCACCTGCTAAACTTGCTAGCCCACCTCCAATAAAATAAACTTGTTGATGTTCGTTTGTGACACAATCTATCCCCATAGGCCTAGCTTTTTGATGATCTTGTTCTTCTTTCAACTTAATAGCCCATATAGCAGCTCCACCTAATAACGCACCTATACTCATTAGTGCAAATGGATGATTGCTTCTAGTTTTATACTTTCTACTCATTTTGCTCTCCTTTAGTATGCTAAATCTTATATACCATTAGAGTAGCCAGGCCACATTAAATTATGTACGTTTTTAAATCAATCCTTTATTTTTTTCTTCTAAAACACGAATGGCATGATAAAAAATTTCGTTAATAGGGGTTGGTACACCTACTTCCTTACCCATTCTGATCATCTCTCCTGCAAACATTTCTACTTCTGTAGGTCTCTTATTTTCAATATCTTGTAACATAGAAGTTTTATTCTCATAAACCACTTTGCTCAGTAATTTTCTTTGATTAAGTATTTCTTCTTCACCCAGTTCAATGCCTTTCTTCTTAGCAACTGCAAAAACTTCTCTCATAGCTGCCTCCCTCAAAGCATTCGCATCTTCACTGACTCTCCAAGCTCCAAAAGGAATACCTAAAATAGCTGAACTTTGATTTTCTGCCACATTACAAGCATATTTATACCATAATGCCTTTTTCATATCCTGTGGTACTTTTACGCCAATACCTGCTGCTTCAAATAATGTCTTAATCGCCATAACACGCTCGCTTAATCTATCATTAATGGCTTCACCAAACTCAATATAACCTGACTTAGCATCAAAATAAATACCCTCTTTTGTCCTCACACTACTAACACGCATTAAGGCGTAAAGAACTTGTTCCCCATAAACAGCTTGAAGTTTCTCCTCACTATTTACACCATTAAGTAATGACATAATGACGGTATCTTTACCAACTTGCCCCCTTATGTCCTTAATTGCTTGATCCAAACCATTATATTTGGTTGCAATTAATATTAAATCAGCTGGTTCTTGTTCCTTGGGTGTCACCACTGAAAAGGTATAGTGTTTATCATTAATGAGGATGCCTTCTTTCTCAAGCCTTGCTTTTCTCTCTCCTTCTGCTAATACTCTAAGCTGAGTTTTATCGAGCACCTGACTTAGTTTTGATGCCATAAAACCCCCAATTGCACCTAATCCTATAATAGTTACTTTATTTATCTTCAAAATCTTTTCCCCCTTATTAGATGAATTTCTTTTAAATACATCCAATTAATATTTTATTTCCTCTTTTCTATATTATATCTCATCTAACTTTCATAAAGTATAAAAAAACTAAAAAGGCTAGCAGATTTGCTTTTATCACAAAAATGCTAACCTTATATCACTTAACTCTCTAAAGCTTCTACTTCTGTAAGCCATAAATTGCTGCTTGCATCACTTGGCATACGCCAATCTCCCCTAGGAGATAAGCAGATACTACCAATCTTTGGCCCATCTGGCAGACAGCTTCTTTTAAATTGTTGCATAAAGAAACGTCTATAAAATGTTTTTAACCATTTTAATATCGTTTCATGACGATAGATTTCATCGCCTTCCTCTTCCTCTACACTAAAAGCAATCTTAGCCAGCTCATAAATCTTGCTTGGGCTAAATCCAAAACGTAACATATAGTATAAAAAGAAATCGTGAAGTTCATAAGGACCTACTGTATCTTCTGTTTTTTGCAACATTTCTCCATTCTTACCAAGTGGTAAAAGTTCTGGACTAACAGGTGTATCTAGAACATCCATTAATGTCTTTCTTACCGCTTCACTTTGACGTTTTGAAATAGTACGTACAAGACTTCTCACTAAAGTTTTTGGTACACTGGTATTAACTGCGTACATACTCATGTGATCTCCGTTATAAGTACACCATCCTAGTGCCAGTTCACTTAAATCACCTGTTCCGATCACCATACCGCCACATTGATTTGCAACATTCATAAGAATCTTTGTACGCTCTCTAGCTTGTGTATTTTCATAAGTAATATCATGAATCGTTTCATCATGATTAATATCTTTAAAGTGTTGACGACAAGCATCTGCAATAGGAATCTCTCTTAAGGTAATTCCTAATTCTCTCATTAATTCTAGCGCATTTTCATAAGTACGATCCGTTGTACCAAATCCTGGCATCGTTACCCCTATTACACCTTTTCTATCCCAGCCTAAGTCATCAAAGGCTTGAACAGCTACTAAAAGTGCTAAGGTTGAATCTAACCCACCTGAAATTCCAATAATAGCATGTTTACTTTGGGTATGTGTCAGACGTTTCTTAAGTCCTGCTACTTGAAGAGCAAATATATCCTCACAGCGCTTATCTCTAGTTTCTACTCCATGTGGTACGAAAGGTTTTCTAGCAATATGTACCTCCAGCGGTCCACGCCACTTCATTGCTTTCGCTTGAATCATGCGCATCGGCTGATGATAGCATTTTCGACTATCGCCAAAACTTTTATACTTCATACGATCTTTTTGAAGACGTTCTAAATCAATATCTGCAGTCATTACATAATCGCTATCTATAAGCTGCTTACTTTCTGCTTTTAATGAACCATTTTCTACAATAAGACTATGTCCACTAAATACTAAATCCGTAGTTGACTCTTCTCCTCCTGCTGAAACATAAACATAAGCACACATCAATCTTCCAGATTGCTGCCTAATGAGTTCTTTGCGGTAATCTCTTTTTGCAATCACTTCATTACTTGCAGAAAGATTTAAAATCACATTAGCGCCTCCTAGAGCTAGAAACGAACTAGGTGGAATAGGTGTCCATACATCTTCACATAATTCAACACCTATTTTTAATTCTCCCATATTAAATATTAAATCCACACCAACAGGTACTATTTCTCCTAATAGATCCATTTCACGTGCTAAACACTCTGTCCCTAATGCAAACCAACGTTTCTCATAAAACTCATTATAATTAGGAACAAAGCTCTTAGGTACGACACCTAATATTTTTCCTGAAAGAATGATTACCGCGCAGTTATAAAGCTCATCTTCTATCATTAAAGGCATCCCTATGGCAATTAACAACTCCATAGATGCTGTTGCTTCTAAAATATCTTTTAAGGCTAATTTTGCTGCCTCTAATAAAGTACTTTGATAAAATAAATCACCACACGTATAGCCTGTTAGACATAATTCCGGTAAACAAAGCACTTGAGCACCCTTAGTATAGGCTTCATTTATTTTCTCTAGTACTTGCTCTTTATTATAAATGCAATCTGCAACTTTCACACTTGGAACGGCTGTTGCTACTTTTACAAATCCAAACATCGCTGTCATCTCCTTTTACTAAAAATCTCCTCTATGAAGTCTATCACGAATTTCTTGTAAAGTATATTCTTTAATTGTAAATCTAGGCATTTAAAATATCAATTTGACACATCTGCATAGCCTTTAAAGCATTCTCATGACTTTCTGGAGTGACACCTGCACAACAAGCTGCATCAACTGTAATATCGGCTTCTGGTAGATATGCTTTTATAAGAAGTGCATTAGAAATCACACAAATATCTGTACATAAGCCAATTAATTCAATCTCCAACTTTGGTTCCTCTTCGCTTAAACGCTTTATCTTCTCTCCTAGTCTAACTGATCCAAAAGTACCCTTATCATAAATTTGATTCTCACTTATAACTGTTTTTTGTATTGCTGTAGCCAGCTCCCAACCTTGAGTCCCCTTCACACAGTGTACAACAGGAAGTTTCTCCCCTTCCCTTGTATCTAGATAGGTTTCATCATGAGTATCTCTTGTATAAATCACTTTATGTCCTTGCTGCTTATAAGTCTCTATTTTCTCTACTACTTTTTCTACAATTGCTCCTGCTTCTTTAGTTCCTAAACTCCCCGTAATAAAGTCATTTTGCATATCTACAACAATTAATATTTTACTCATCCTACTTTTCCTTTCTTTCATATCGTTTTAAAAGGCGATAACCTGTACTTTCTATTATCATGTTCTACTTCTTGAAAAAATACTCTAACTTATTGTTCTTATCAAAAAACTCTCATAAAGCTTAGTAGTTTTATAATACTATAAGACTTTATGAGAGACTGTATTTTATGATTTATGATTCTTATAAAATAATAGACTGTGTCATAAATGCTATGTCTTCTGGACTTAGCTTAATGTCACTAGCTTTTACGTTTTCTTCAATTTGATTTATTTTTCTTGCACCACATAGTACATTGATTAGAGGATTTTGTGCTGCTACCCATGCCATTGCTAAATTGCCATATGTACACCCATACTTTTCACAAAGCATTTTCCATGAGTCTACACCATCTACAATTTTAGATAAATTCTCTGGCTTGTACCACTTCTTACCTTCTCTCGTACTTCCTGGCTCTGGTACGAAATCTTTTCGAATTTTTCCAGTTAGTAATCCTTGCTCTAAAGGAGAGTATGCCTGAAAAGTGATTCCATGTTTAATAGCAGATGGCAAAATTTCTTCCTCTACACGCTTATCAATTAAGCTATATTTTTCTTGAATAATATCTAACTCTCCATATTGAAGGTATTCTTCGATATGTGCTGCCGACATATTAGAGCCACCAATCACACGAATCTTACCAGCTTTCTTTAAACTCATTAAAGCATCCATTGTTTCTTCTACTGGAACTATAAATGGTTCTATAGATTGCCAATGCGTAAACATAATATCAATATAATCTGTTTTTAAACGTCTTAAGCTTTGATCAACCGAATCAATAACAGCACTCTTTGATAAGTTTTTATAAACATTTTTTCCATCTCTAGAAAAATAGTAGCTTCCTTCCGTACGATCAAACATTAAGCCACACTTTGTAGATAAAATGACCTTCTGTCTTCTATCAGATATAGCCTTCCCAACTACTTCTTCACTATGCCCCATTCCATAAACTGGTGCTGTATCTACTAAATTAATTCCTAAATCTAGTGCTGCATGAATTGTGCGAATCGATTCAGCATCATCATTGTCACCCCACCATGAGCCACCACCAATTGCCCATGTTCCTAAAGCAACTTTAGATACCTGTACATCTGATTTTCCAATTTGCATATATTCCATACGTCTGCCTCCTAGTTTATCTATTTTATCCTTGGATTTTATTATACTATAGAAATTTCTAAAAAAACAACATACTTCAAAAGCTCTATTTCTAATATTCATTCAAACTTGTTCTTCCTATTTCACAATAAAAGGTAGCCCAAAGGCTACCTTTTACTTAAAGTATATTCACTACTTATTCATTTTTATATTTAAGTTAGCTTATTCTAGGCAATATAAGTTTTAACTGCCCAACCTACCATCCCATTTGTAAGCCTAACTTTATACCAATCTCCTAAACTATCTAATAGTGTAACCTTTGTCCCTTTTACTATAGACGTTACTAAAGGTCTATCTACTCTTGCACCACTTCGAATGTTTAAACTACTTACAGTCACAATCCCTGTTCTAGGAAAGGAACTATTAGTAGTACTTCCAGAAGAAGTACTACTTGAACTCACCTGAATATAGTCTTTACTTACCCAACCAACTGTACCATTTGTAAGTTTGATTTTATACCAACCATTTAACTCACTTGCTACTGTTACCTTTGTGTCTTTCGTAATTTTTGCAATAACTTCTCTATCTACTCTTGCACCACTTCTAACATTTAATGTTGTTGCAGTAACTATTCCTTGAGCCGGAAAACTTATTGTACTACTTTCTGAATTTGTTGTCTGGTTAGAACCTGTGGTACTATCTGATGTTGTTGTGCTTACTTTAATATAACTGCTATTTGCCCAACCTACTGTACCATTTACTAGTTTTACTTTATACCAATCACCTAGTATATCTAAAATACTAAGTTGGGTTCCTTCACTTACCGTAGCCACAATATCACGGTCCACTCTGGCACCTGCTCTAATATTGAGAGAAGTCGCTGTCACTATACCATTTTTCCCAATCGCTGATGTTGCCCCGCTGTTAGAACCTGATGAATTATTATTACTGTTAGAATTATTATTGCTGCTAGAGCCATTATTACTACTAGAACCACTGCTTCCTGAGTTATTTCCTGTACTTCCACTATTTTGTGATCCAGAATCTCCTGTACTCGTATTGTTTTTATAAAAACTTGTAATTTTATCTTTACAAGACATACGGTTATTAAGCAGGTCTTTTAAACTGAAATAAATACTTCCCTTAACAGCTTGATACTTTTTATTAATGCTAAGCTGAGTATCAATCTCTTTAGCTACTGCATCTGTATAAATACCTTGTCCAATATAAAGTTTTACATTGGTTCCACTTACCTCATTAGACCACCACTTAACAAGTGTTTCATAATCTGCTTTACTATGTCCTGTTTGCCAGTAAATTTGTGGTGCAATATAATCAATCCATTCATTTTGAATCCATGTACGACAATCAGCGAAGACTGCATAATAAGACTCACGTCCAGCTGTATCAGACCCTGTCGCATCTGAAGAACTATTCTTCCAAATACCTGGTGGGCTAATTCCAAATTGAATAGATTTGTTATATGAGGCGTTATAAGATTTTATAGTGGTTCCTACACGTTTAACCATATCATTAATAGCTTCACGTCTTGCATTGGCTACCACGCCATCTTTTCCTTCTCCTGTTGGCAAAGGATAGGATGAAGGATAAAAGTAATCATC
>JAHLFQ010000016.1 GCA_018883705.1 Candidatus Cellulosilyticum pullistercoris | reverse complement strand
CCTTGTATTATAGCTGCTGTAGTAGGCTATGCCATTTCGGGTTATTTTGGGGTCGCTACTACACGTTATCCACTCAACTTTATTACTTCTCTTAATCTCATTACATTATTCCAAGTAGTTGTTCTAGGTATTCTTTGTGCTCTACTAAGTATTCTGTTTTGTAAAACATTACATATGACTCATGCACTTTATAGCAAATATTTTAAAAATCCTTATCTTCGTATTTGTATAGGGAGTTTCTTTGTTATCATACTTACTCTTCTTCTAGACTCTACAGACTACTTAGGTGCTGGTATGCCTATCATTGAGAATGCACTATCAGGGCATGTGTTCCCCTTTGCTTTTCTTTTAAAAATTATTTTTACAGCACTTACCTTAGGTGCAGGATTCAAGGGGGGTGAAATTGTTCCTTCTTTCTTTGTGGGTGCTACTTTTGGTGCAATGATAGGTCCACTACTAGGTCTTCCAGCTTATTTTTCAGCAAGTCTTGGGTTAATAGCCTTATTTTGTGGCGTAACAAATTGTCCCATGACTTCCTTCATTTTAAGTACTGAGATATTTGGAGGGGGTGGCATCTACTTTATGCTTATTATTGCAACCAGCTATATGCTCTCTGGTTACTCAGGACTCTATACAAAGCAAATAATGATGTACTCTAAATTCAAACCGGAATTTCGTAATGAATTAACCCATTAAACTAGTGTATAAACCTTTCCCCATAGATAAAAAAGATGATTTTTGTAATATACAAAAATCATCTTTTTTATTTGTTATTTATTATTTAGTAATCGAATTATTTTCCAGAAGAACCAAGTCTACCAGTACCTCTTTCAGATTCAAAAGTGAGCAGTGTCTCATATGAAACCTCTACAGTACTTAACTTAGGTACTTCTACCATAATACATTGACTAATTGCTTTCTCATAAGGATAAATAATTGCTTCTTTAAATAGATCCTGTTCTTTGCAATCTGATTTCATAATCACTAGAGGTTGTGAGTTATGATTCGTAATCGGTACGAACCATTCTCCACGATAACCTGAATCTACAACACCTGCTCGTTGCCCCATACCCTTAGTCCCAGTAGAACCACGTTCTTTTAATATTGCTACATAATCTGTTGAAAAAGCTGAGGCAAGTCCTGTAGGTATCATTTTAGTTGTGTTTGATTCAATCACAATATATGCTTCGTCAAAACAAGCATATATATCAAATGCACCATCCTCTTCTCTTTTAGAAGGTAGGATTGCACCTTCTCTCATTTTAGCAAAATATATTTTTTGATTATCCATCTACTCTAAACTCCTTTAGTTTATAGGAAATAAGATGACTGAACCTGCCCTAAGAGAAGCTTGTACATCTATAATACGCTGATTTGAACTACCTCTAAACTTAAGTTTTAAGTCCTTCAATGCTTCAACAAATGGTCCATCTACTAATACATCGCAATATTGTAATAGACTTTTTTGATCTATATTTTGGAGGATTTGCTCATAGACTTCACCTGAATAGATCCAAATGTGCTTACCTGTTTCTTCTTTAATTCTTTTTAATAATCGTAATAAAGAAGCATCTTGTTGCATGGGTTCTCCTCCTAAAATAGAAACGCCATGTACATTTTTATCTTTGACATAGGACATAAAAGTCTCTTCAGCTACTTCATCCCATAAAGTACCATATTGAAAATCTTGATAAGCTTCATTAAAGCACCCCGGGCATTTATGGCGACATCCTGAAACAAACAACGTTGCACGTATACCTAATCCATTAGCAATATCAAATCTTCTCATTTGTGCATAGTACATCTTATTATCCTCTTTTATTATAAATGTAGTACTCGATTTTTAATTTCTTGCGTTTTTCCTTTGTTCCAGTAGTTACCACCTAAATAACCACACGTTCTACGAATAACATTCATTTGACTTTGGTCTTTATTATGACAATTTGGACACTCCCATTCTAAATCATCATTAACAATCATTTCACCCTCATAATGACAAATATGACAACAATCAGATTTTGTATTAAACTCCGCATATTGTATATTATGATAAATGAAGTTAATGAGTTGCTTTAAGGCATCTAAATTATGTTGAACAGGAGGAATTTCTATATAAGAAATACATCCACCTGAAGAAATAGGTTGGAACTGACTTTCAAACGCAAGCTTTGAAAAAGCATCTATTTCTTCCCTTACATCTACATGGTAACTATTTGTATAGTATCCCTTATCTGTTATGTCTTTAATCTCTCCAAATTTCATTTTATCAATTTTTGCAAAACGGTAACAAAGTGATTCCGCTGGGCTACCATAAACGCCAAATCCTAATCCTGTCTCTTGTTTCCATCTTTTGGTTGTATCATCTAATTTATGCATAACTTTTAAAGCAAAGGCTTCCCCTTCAGGTGTGGTATGTGATACACCTTTCATGACTTTTGTAACTTCATAAAGCCCAATGTATCCTAGGGAAATAGTTGAGTAACCATTCATAAGTAGCGGATCAATTTTCTCACCTTTTTTGAGTCTAGCAATTGCTCCATGTTGCCAGTGAATAGGGGATTCATCTGATAAGGTTCCTTTGAGTGCCTCATGTCTACACATAAGCGCTTCAAAACATAACTCTAAACGATTATCTAATAAGCGCCAGAAGACTTCTTCATCTCCATTAGCAATGATACCAATCTGAGGTAAATTTAAACTTACAACCCCTTGGTTGAAGCGACCTTCAAATTGATACTCACCTTTTTCATTTTTCCATGGTGATAAAAAGCTTCTACATCCCATACATGAGAATACATTTCCCTCATAAATCTTACGCATTTCTTTTGCTGAAATATAGTCTGGATACAAGCGTTTCGCACTACATGCGGCTGCCAGTTCTGTGACTTCATCATACTTACCACCTTCAAGGGCATTGTGCTCATGAAGGACATAAATGAGTTTAGGAAATGTTGGTGTTGTATAAATACCTTTCTCATTTTTAATGCCTTCAAGACGTTGTGTGAGAATTTCTTTTACAATAAGAACGACCTCATCCACATATTCATCCTCTTCTTCAATATTTAAAAACAAGGTTACAAATGGGCTTTGGCCATTTGTTGTCATTAAGGTATTAATTTGATATTGAATCGTTTGAACTCCTGACTGTAACTCTTTCTTTAAAAGTAAATCTACAGCTTTTTGTAATTCCTCTTTATCAGTAAGTGTATCTTGTAATAATACTTTATATCTTTCACGACTTTTTCTAAGATATTTTCCAAGATGTCTAATATCTACAGATTGACCACCATATTGGCTACTCGCTACTTGTGCAATAATTTGCGTCATAACCGTACATGCTACCTGGAAACTTTTAGGAGTTTCAATCATGCGCCCATTAATAGCTGTCCCATTATCTAGCATGTCTTTAATATTAATTAGGCAGCAATTAAAAATAGATTGCATAAAATAGTCCATATCATGAAAATGTAAAACACCTTCATCATGTGCCTGAACAATTCGTGAAGGTAGTTTTTTTCTTCTTGAAATATCTTTTGAAACTTCTCCTGCGATAAGGTCGCGTTGTGTAGAAGCCATCATCGCATTTTTATTAGAATTTTCATTCATGACTTCTTCATTAGTTAATTCTATTAATCCTAGAATGCTATTGTCAGTCGTATTGATTTCTCTTTTAAACGCTTGAATTGCTCGATAACCTTCATAGGCTTTAGCAGTTAATTCGTGCCCGTTTTCGATAAGCTTTAAGTATACATAAGTCTCAATTTGAAATATAGTAGGACTGGTCGGAAATTTGGATACAATTGTATGAATTTCACCTGCTATCTTCTTAGCAACGGCCTCATCTACAATCCCACTTCCATACTTCATTGCTTTTAAAATAGCTTCATAAATTTTCATCTCATCGAATGCAACTGCACTTCCATCTCTTTTTATTACTTGCATGTTCTCCATCCCATCTTAACTAATTTTCTCCGTAAAACTTAATTTTATATACCAACAAAATATATCACCTTTTTATACCTTTGTCCATTGGACAACCCATCCAAATACGACAAAAAAAATTAGGGCTTGACAAGATAAACCTTGGTTTTAGATGAGATTGGATAATTCATAACACCTCTAAAAAATAATTATTATTTTTCTTTTACCTATCACATACTCTTTCTTCACATAAGATGTCTTATTACTATCATCTTAGTCTTTTCAGGCACTTTATGATTTATAACTTGGTATTTCTACACACTCAAAACGATATTTTTGTCCTGTTGGATTCACTTTATCAGCAGGTACTTCTTCTACAAACATTTCATAAGGTCTTACAAAAAGTCCACACTCTCCATATAAAGCTTTATAAAGTACAAGTATTTCATTTGTTTCAGAATGCCTTACAAAATCAATCAGTAAATAGTGATCCCCTTTAAAATGTCTAAATATTTTTCCTTTTTCCTGAGTAATATCTCTCATCATCATGCTCCTTATTTCTTTTTATTACTTTTAAGTAGTTCTATTTGTCTCTTATAATCCCTGCAAAGATAGGTGGAAAATTTGGTCGATTAAAGAATTCACTTACTATTACTGTATATTTTTTGCTATCAATAGTTTTTAGATAAGATAAAATAGCTTCTTTTTCTTCAAATCCAGTATCACCACCATGATAGATACAAAGTGCCATAACACCCTGCTTCTTTAATAGTTCAAGTCCCACTTCAATCGCTTTAATACTGTCTTCTTTATGGGTACAAATTGTATGGTCTCCCCCTGGCAAATACCCAAAATTGAACATGATACCATCTACGCTTTCTATCTTGGCATAATTTTTCATTTGAGTATGACTCTCTTGATAAACCTCTGCATTTAATCCTTTTTCCTCCAATAATCTCTTGGTACTAATCGTTGCTTCTTCTTGAATATCAAAGGCAAGTACCCTACCACTTTTCCCTACAACTTCACAAAGAAATGCTGTATCAAATCCTCTACCCGCTGTAGCATCTATGCAAAAAGCGCCTTCTCCTATATGTTCTCTCATCCATTTGTGTGCTAAGTTTAATGTATTTAGCTTCATGTTTCTACCTTCTTTATTTCTAGTTTTTTATCTTATTATAATAAAGCCTTTATATTTTTTCAAAAAAATTTAAAGCTATATATTTTCTTAATGCAAGTATTGTATGATAGACTTATTATCTAATAGTTTGAAAGGAGTTACTCTAATGGAACGGTTAAAAAAAATGATGGTCGGTAGATATGGAATGGATCAACTTTCTATGGCACTTTTAATAGTTGGTATGATACTTCTTATTATGACTTTGCCATTTAAATGGCTTTTGCTTCGATTACTTCCACTTATACCCATTATCCTTTGTTACTATCGTATTTTTTCAAAAAATATTTACAAACGCCAACAAGAAAACTTTAAATTTATTCGTTTTTATACTCCTATTTATAAGCGTTTGAATATTTATATTAAACGTTTTAAAGAAAGAAAAACGCATCGCTACTTTAAATGTCCAACTTGTAAACAAACACTTCGTGTACCAAAAGGCAAAGGCAATATTGCAATTACATGTCCTAAATGTAAAAATATCTTTCATAGACATTCCTAGTTACTCTAATAAACGTAATAAAAAAGTTGTCGCACACTAACTTGCGACAACTTTTTTATTTTTATACCCCTTTTACACGAGCTAGTTCAGTATTATCTACTGTTCTATCTTGTAAGCATTCGATAGGATTAGGTTTTTCTTCAAAACGATAATCTTTTCCATTTTTAGAAATATACTCTTTAATTACTGTATGACTTGGGACCTCTTCCACATTGCTATTGACTGCTTTTTGATATTGGAAGAATGTTGCATCATCTGGTAAGTTATCTACTTCTTCATACTCTTCCTTATTCGTTGTAAGTCGTACAGTACGTGCTAAAACATCTCTTACATAGTCCTTATTTTCGTGTAAATGAAGAAGCTCAGGGAAGGTACCGTCAGGAATAACTTGTTGCCATTCCTTACCTTCATATTGTTTTAGAAGTTCTGCTGCTTTATGAAGCTGCGCTACTTCCTGATGAAAATGACATTCCCAGATCTTCTTAATACAAGGATCCACTTCGTCTTGATAGCAAGAATAGTAGAGATAACACTCTGTATATTCATGCATAAGTAGTTCTTCAAGCCATGTACATGTTGGATCTTTTAACCCTCCATACTGTGTAACATGCTCTTCTTCAACGAGTCCAATTTCTTGATAAAGCTTTCTACCTAAATCACTTAGATATAATGGACTTACATTCATATAGAAATTCATAGTTTGTTGTTCTGCTGCTGTAATAATACCAATTTGTAATTTAGTTAACAAATCTGCACTTTTGTAATCTACATATGGACTTACTGTATCAAATGGGTGTCTATGATGTGCAATAGTCGGACGAGCTGGCATAATTTCTGTATAGCTTCCTACAAGACGCTCTGCATGAATATTAGCCTCCATCTCTAATAGATCTGCATAACGATAGAGGTGATCAAAATCTTCTAATAAAGCAAAATTTAATGCTTTAACAACTGTTTCATTCTTTTCTTTCTTTGCTAGTTCACAAGTTAAATCAACTGCTAATTGTTCATAGCCAATAGTCGTTTCTAGAATGGTTTCATCAATAGGTTTTAAATTCCCAATCTTCATCTGTTGTTGTTTTTCAATTCTTCTTGATAAGGCAAGCTCACGTCTTAAATCATTATTGGTACAATGACGTTGAAATTGATGAGAAAACCAATTGGCTTCAAACTCCGCACCATTCATTAAAATAATTCTTGTTTTAGTATAGGGATCTACCTCCATCTTATTGTAGGGTTTAGGATAGAGTTGTTTCCAGTCTTCTATTGTTTTTTCAACTGAGACAGCTTTTTCTTCAAATGGGTTCATGATTGATTCTCCTTATATATTATGGTTCAGTTCAATTATTTGCAGATTTCTTTTGGAGTATGCACATGTTCATGACTATAAACTACTTCTCCATCAATAAAGGTGTAAAGTGTATGAGTTAAGGTTTGCATTGGATTATCATTAAATACTGCAATATCTGCATCTTTTCCAACTTCTAAGCTTCCCAGCCGATCAGCAACTCCACAAATCTCAGCAGGATAAATGGTAATTGCTTTAAGACCTTCTTCAATACCCAGTCCATCTCTAGCCGCAAATCCAGCACATTTAGGTAAATATTGTATAGGAATAACTGGATGATCTGTTGTAATAGCAATTCTGACACCTGACTGGTGCAAAATGCCAGGTGTTTTAAAGCTTACATTTTGAACTTCAATTTTATTTCTTGTTGTTAATGCCGGGCCGACAATGGCATCAAACCCAGACCTTGCCACCTCTTCAGGAATAAGATAACCTTCACTACAGTGATCTAACGTCATATTAAGCTCAAACTCCTTAGCAATACGAATAGCTGTTAGAATATCATCTGCGCGATGTACATGTGCTTTTAATGGAATCTGTTTTTTTAGAACAGGTATCCAAGGCTCTAATCTAAAGTCAAGTTCAAATGTTTCTTTTTTCTGCGCAGCTGTTTCTTTCTTTTTTAAATAAGCCTTAGCTTTAAAAATTTCTTCTCTCAAAAGTCCTGCAATAGCCATGCGTGTTCCTGGCATCTTTTCTTTCCCACCATAATTCCTTTTGGGATTTTCACCAAAAGCTACTTTCATGGCTGCTGGCGCTTTTATAATGAGCTCATCAATCACTCTACCCTTGGTTTTCATAAACACAAACTGTCCGCCCACTACGTTTGCACTTCCAGGTCCAACCATAATTGAAGTAATACCTGCTCTTACTGCATCATCAAATGCTGCATCTAATGTATTGATTCCATCAATAGCTCTTAAATAAGGTGTAATGGGGTCAGTTATTTCATTGCAGTCATCTCCCTCTATTCCCTTCTTCTCTTCTGTAATCCCCACATGACAATGGGCCTCAATAATGCCTGGCATTACCCATCCACCCTTAACATCAATAATTTCCATTTCCTCTGTTTCTTCTATGCTTTGCTCAATAGCAGCAATTTTCTTCCCATCAATAAGTACACAACCCTTTTCATAAATTTTACCTGCCATTGTTAAGATCTTTCCATTCTTTATTAATCTCATAAACCCACCTTCTTTTCCGATTTATCCTACCTATTATTTTCATCTTCCTTTTGAAATATGCTTTCCCATATATTTTTTAATTTTTGCTACTAAATGACAGATTTTCACTTGACATTTCCTAGTTCTGGGCATGATAATTATATGAATATAGCAATATGCAATGAAATAGATTAAGGATGGTCAACATGGCATTAGAAAATGTAAATACAAAACAGGAAATACAAAGACGCAGAACCTTTGCAATTATTTCTCACCCTGATGCAGGTAAAACAACATTAACTGAGAAATTCCTACTTTATGGAGGCGCCATTAGAGAAGCAGGTTCTGTTAAATCAAGACGTTCACAAAAACATGCAGTCTCTGACTGGATGGAAATTGAAAAACAAAGGGGGATCTCTGTTACATCTAGTGTCCTTCAATTTAATTACAATAACTTCTGTATTAATATTTTAGATACTCCTGGACATCAAGACTTCAGTGAGGATACTTACCGTACACTTGTTGCAGCAGACAGTGCTGTCATGGTTATCGATGCTGCCAAAGGGGTAGAAGAACAAACCAAAAAATTATTCAAAGTGTGTAAGATGCGTGGTATTCCTATCTTTACCTTCATTAACAAAATGGATGCTCATGGTAAAGATCCTTTTGAACTTTTGGAAGAACTTGAAAATGTCTTAGGGATTCACTCTTATCCAATGGACTGGCCAATTGGTAGTGGAAAAGAATTTAAAGGCGTTTATAACCGTCGTAAAAAACAAATTGAACTTTTTGATGAGGGAAATCACGGTGAATCTATTGTAGGTACTATAAAAGGTGAAGTAAACGATCCTCAAATTAGAGAACTTCTTGGAGAATACCTTCATCAAAAACTTGTTGATGACCTCGAACTTTTAGATGTGGCTGGAGATGCTTATGATGAAGAACGTATTTTAAATGGTAATTTAACACCAGTCTTCTTCGGTAGTGCATTAACCAATTTTGGTGTTGAGCCTTTCCTTGAAGCTTTTCTCGATATTACAACACCCCCACAACCACGTAAAAGTAATTTAGGTCCAATTGAACCTTCAGAAGATTACTTCTCAGGCTTTATCTTTAAAATTCAAGCTAATATGAATCCAGCACATAGAGATCGTATTGCCTTCCTTCGTATCTGTTCAGGTGTCTTTGAAAAAGGTATGATGGTTAATCTTGTACAAAAGGGTAAGAAAGTAAAACTTGCTCAACCACAGCAATTTTTAGCCCAAGACCGTGCAACTGTTGATGTTGCCTATCCTGGAGATATTATCGGTATTCATGATCCAGGTATTTTCAATATTGGTGATACATTATGTAGCGATAATAAAAAGCTTTATTATGAGGGCATTCCTCAATTTGCACCTGAACACTTTATGCGTGTTTCTACTTTAAATGCACTAAAGCGTAAGCAATTTATGAAAGGTATTTTACAACTTGCAGAAGAAGGTTCTATCCAAGTCTTTAAACCACATCTGACAGGAACTGAAGAACTTATTGTAGGTGTAGTAGGTGTCCTCCAATTTGAAGTTCTAGAATACCGTCTTAAAAATGAATATGGCGTAGACATTAAAATGCAACGCTTACCATATCGCTTTATCCGTTGGATTGAAGCAGAGAACTTCAACTTCAATACTTTCAAAGGTTCTATGGATTCTACTTTAGTAGAAACACCAGAAGGTGGACCTGTACTTCTTTGTGAATTTGAATGGTCTATTCGTCAAATTCAAGAACGAAATGAACACGTTATATTACGTGAAACACATTTAAAACCAGCTGAATAAATAATAAGACCTAATACTTAATTAAGTATTAGGTCTTATTATTTATTATCACTTTATGTATCTTATACAAATTATTTTAAAACTGTTTTGATATACTCTGCTATTTCTTCACATTTGCAATTAGCAAAGAATAATTCTTGGAATTTTTCACCACTTACTGTTTCTTTTAAGAATGTTTGATCAATATTTTTAAGAATAGTCATCATATCTACATGTGTTACTTTCTTAACTTCATCTAAAATCTTCTTATTACGTTGTTCTGGAATAACACGTTCTTTTGGATAACCTTGTCCACTTTCACCTGCAAAAAGTTTCTCAAAGATATACTCAAGGTTAAGTTCTGCACCCCATCCAAAACCTTTTGCAAATGGCATTGAAATAGCGTTTCCATCATTAATTTGTGCAAACATATATGCATCTGAAGGATCTACAACGTGACCACATAATACGTTTGGATAAATATTAGCTGCAAGCATTGCGCCTTCTCCTGTACCACATCCTGTAATAACAAAATCAGCAGCACCGCTATTAATTAAAATCGCTGTTAATAAACCTGCTTGAACATATGTAAGTTGTGCTTTGTCTTCTGCTGAATACATTCCGTAATTAAATACTTCATGTCCCATAGGTGTAACTACTTTTTTTAATGATGCCTCTATTAAACTATTTTTAGCTGCTTGACTATTTTCATTAATTAATGCAATTTTCATTGATTTACCCCTTTACATTTTTTATACTATTATAATTTATTTTCTGTTATCTATCAATAGACTTTCCTTTGAATTGATATTTTACCAAAAAATTGGGCATATATTTTGGTTATTTTACCCAAAGGCCTTCACCCTTGATTTTTCCATATTCTGTGATAAAATAAGTTTCATATATTTTTTGTTAATTCCAATAAATCATATATATCATTCGATATATTGTATTTTTAAGATAAAGGTGAATTTATGGAACTCATTTTAAATCATTTAAAGCAACATACGATTATTTCCTCAGAATATGTTCAAAAACTTCAGCAATCTTTGAAAGAAGAATACCCCTATTTTACAACTCTACAACGTGCACAACTCTTTGCACAAGCACTTCATCAGATACTTGATGATGCCCTTATGCCCTTCGATGATAACCTAAAAAAGCATCTTAAATATACGCTTCTAAAAAAGCATCTCCACAAAGATGTTTTTTCCATTAATGCTTTCGATATTTTTGATGCTTATACACATCTAGAAGAGTCTGATACAAAGAATATCATCTCTCTAGCTAAATGGATTAATCATTACCAAACTAGATCACTCTCTCTAGATGATGTTAATGCTCTTACCACTTCTTTTAAAGAACAAACTGAATCTCAAATTCTATCTGCTCCTTCTATATCTAAAGATTTTATTGACGTTCATTCCGATGTGCTTAACTATTCTCATCATTTTTTTCCTAATAAAAATACGTGCTTAAGACTAGTTTTTCTACTTTTTATGACCCTTGGATTCACTTCTCTATATACAATGGCACACATCCAGGAAAGTAGAAAAGCATCGATCTCTCAACTCTCAAATGTAACTATTCATCTACCTATTTCTTTAGAAATAGGTACATCAGCTAATTATATGAGACATGCTCTTCAATACCAAGACTTTGATAAAAAAGCATTACAAGCATGGCTAGAACAAAGAAATTCTTTATTAGCTACCGAGCCTTATTTCTCTACTATTATTGAAACTGCGAAAGATTTTAATATTAGCCCACTATTGTTATTTTCAATTACTGGACAAGAACAGAATTTTGTTCCTAAAAATCACCAATATGCAGCAGAAATCGCAAATAATCCTTTTAACCTTTTTGGAAGTTGGGAATCCTATAATACTTCTATTAAAGAAGCTGCTAGGATTGTATCTCGTACACTTATCAACTTAGGTAAAGATTGCCCTGAAGATGAAGATCAGATTAAGTGGATTAATAAATCTTATGCCGCTGATCCAAACTGGCATATTGGTGTGACTTATTTCTTTAATGAATTACAAGCTGTAACTGCACTTTCCCCTACCTCTCTCAATTAAAATTAAATCTAACTATATCCCTTAGTGAACTCAAACAAAAAATGTACCTCTTATCCTACTGAATCAATATAAAAGAAGAAGCCGATCGACTATGACCGGCTTCTTCTTTTATATCTTGAAATCTAACCCATTTTATAAGTTGTACTTATGATCTATGTGTTCATTTAATCCGAATGACTTCTTTTATCATCCCAATTTGTATAAATGAATTGCCTCCAGCATCTTGTAACACATAATCCACAACCAATACATTTCTTTTCGTCTATTCTATAAGGCTGCCCTTTTTGAATACAGTGCACAGGACAAACAACCTTACATGCACCACAACCGACACATCCTTTTGCAATTTGATAACTTTTTTTATGGGAAGCCATCTTTTACTATTTCCTTTCATATTCTGTTCTTATAAATTATTTTTACTCACTTTATCATTATATACTTTTTTATGTTTTATAGCTAATCTCTGTGCTTTATAAGTTAACTTATTTTATTCATATAGAACCCATTCTTTATAGATTATATTTATAAATAATAAAAATCTCTTCACAAGATAATCTATTCATGCTATAATCACTTGGATTTATCAAAATATTTTAAAGAAATCTGGTAATTATAATGACTAAAAAATCTTATGAAATGGATATGTGTAACGGCCCTTTATGGGGCAAAATTCTTTTATTCTCTATTCCGCTTATGCTATCGGGTATTTTACAACTTCTTTTTAATGCTGCAGATATTATAGTAGTGGGTCGATATGCGGGTAGCGAGGCATTGGCAGCTGTAGGTTCTACAAGCTCTCTCATTAATTTACTTACTAATGTATTTATTGGATTATCTGTAGGTAGTAATGTGCTTATTGCACGTAGCTTTGGTGCAAAGCAAGAAGAAGAGGTTAGTGAAACCGTACATACTTCTATTTTACTTAGTTTAATAAGTGGTACGATCTTATGCCTAATGGGTATCCTTCTTGCTAAACCCCTTTTAACACTAATGGGCACCCCTAATGATGTTTTAAGTCAAGCGGCACTCTATATGAAGATCTATTTTGCAGGTATGCCAGTCATCATGCTTTATAACTTTGGTAGTTCCATTCTACGTGCTATTGGTGACACAAAGAGGCCCCTTTACTTCCTAGCTATTGCAGGTATCGTTAATGTTATTTTAAATTTATGTTTTGTTATTATTTTTAAGATGAGTGTAGAGGGTGTTGCTCTTGCTACGGTGATTTCGCAATGTATTTCTGCATTTCTTATCATACGTTGTTTAATGCATCAAGAAAATAGTTGCCGTTTACAATTCAGCAAACTTCATCTGCATAGAGACAAAGTATTTAAGATTATTCAAATTGGATTACCTGCTGGTATGCAAGGCGCTATTTTTTCAATCTCTAATGTGCTGATTCAATCCTCTGTGAACTCCTTTGGCTCAATAGCAATGGCTGGTAACACCGCTTCTGCCAATATAGAGGGATTCATTTATACATCCATGAATGCTTTCCATCAAACTGCTCTAAGTTTTACAGGTCAGAATCTAGGTGCAAAGAAATATAAGCGTATTGGCAAAGTCCTTATTATTTGTCTCATACTTGTATCTATCACTGGACTTAGCATGGGACTTACAACTGTTTACTTTGGTCAAACTTTACTTGGTATCTACTCATCTGACCCACAAGTTATTCAATATGGTCTTGCTCGTATGCAGATCATTTGTCTAACTTATTTTACTTGTGGCCTTATGGACGTAATAGTCGGCTCGCTTAGAGGTTTAGGCTACTCTATTATGCCAATGATTGTTTCCTTATTAGGAGCATGTGGCTTACGTATTTTATGGATTTTCACCATTTTTGTATGGCATAGATCGCTCTTTACATTATATATTTCATATCCTATCTCTTGGGTGATTACTTTCTCTGCACATATTCTTTGTTACTTTATTGTCCGACATAAAGTAATTCCTCATGAAGCGACCTCACAAATAGCATCGTAATAAATAAAAATCACCTTTTTCAAAAGAAAAGGTGATTTTTATTTATTTTTTATTTATTTTATTATATCTTTTTGCATAACTGCAAGATTGACATAGTTTTTCAACAGCTTGTCTATTAGAAAAACCATTATAGATTTTTTGACTTCTTTCTGAAGTAATAATCTCTTTAAAGGGTACTTCAAAAATATTACCTAGTGCAATATGCCCTTCACTATCTAAACAGCAAGGTACAACTGTTCCATCTACTAAAATCCCGACCTGATCCCTTAGTCCGTAGCAAAATGTTTCTCCATTGCTACTTACTCTTTCTTTATCTGGCCACTCAAATTTTTCAGCCATATTAAGATAGACTCCTTGCTTTAGCTTAATACCACTTTTTCCTCTAAGCGCTTCGGCTATATTAAAATCTATCTCTAATTTTTCTTCTAACATACTAATAATCTCTTGATTGCGTTCATTTTTACCTTTTAACGTTTCACTATCCATATTCCATAGACGTAAGCTACAAATCACTTTACTTTTACTTATAGCCTCGTTAATAAAGTTTATAATTCCCTCTAGGTAAGCCTCCATACTTATTTCTAACTCATTCCCTTCAAAACTATGGAGGGAAATATTCACCTGCCTTAATGCCGGTGCCTCTATTAAGATATCTTTTACTTTGTGAATGAGCGTTCCATTTGTTGTTAAATTTACCTTAAGACCGTGTTCTGCACTTATTTGTAAGTAATCTTTTAGCTCAGGGTGCATAGTAGGCTCTCCAAGTAAATGTAAATAGATATAATCCGTATAAGGCTTAACTGACTTTATAATATGCAAAAATTTTTCTTTTGTTGTAATCTCTGGCTTTCTTGTTGTTTTGGGACAAAAGTCACAGTTTAGATTACAAATATTTGTAATTTCAATATATACCTTTTTAAAAGATCTCATTTCTTCTCCTAGCCTTATCATTTTATTATATTTAAGACTTTTTTACTGAACTAAATAAGCCTGCTCCTTCTAAAAGTTCTCGCTCTTCAAATAGGCTTGCAACGGCTTTTTCATAATCAGATAATCTTTGAGATTTCCTAATTTTTTTAGCATGCTTTTCATAATCCTCAAACATATAAATCATATAAAACCATGCTTCTTTCATTTTAAATAGTACATTACGTTCGCCAGATAGGATGTCTTGATATCCCTCATAAAGCCTATCATGGAATGCTCTAAGTAACTGCTTATCAAGTTTACAATGGCGTTTAATATCGCCAACTAAGCCAGGATTTGCGATTAATCCCCTACCAAGCATTACCGTATTTACATCCTGGAACCCCTCTGAAAATCTCTCATAATCTTTAGCTGTAAAGATATCACCATTATAGCATACAGGATTTTTACTTAATGCGATAGCATCCTTAAAAACATCCATATTAGGCTTATTTTTATAATAATCCTTTTGAATTCTGGGGTGAATCATTAACTCTTCCATTGGATATTTGTTAAATATTTTAATAAGTTCATAGAATTCTTCTGGGGCATCTTTTCCTATTCTTGTTTTGACTGAAATTTTTGTAACCGCTTCAGAAAAAACAGCTTCCAAAAATTGATCCAGTGCCTCTCTTTGTGACAGGAAACCAGATCCCTTATTTTTTGAAACGACGGTTCCCGAAGGACACCCTAAATTAAGGTTCACTTCATTATATCCAAATGCTTTTAATGTCTTAGACGTACGGATAAAATCTTCTGCATTATTGGTTAATATTTGTGGAACAACAACTATTCCTTCATTATGCTCAGGTAAAATATCGTGTAACTCCCTAGTTGATAACTTTCCAAATTGATTGGCAGCAATAAATGGTGTAAAGTATTTATCCACATCGCCAAAGAAAGCCGCATGAGCATTTCTATAAATGTACCCTGTTATGCCCTCCATCGGTGCGAAATAAAATTTCATATCTATAATAGCTCCTTTAATCTAGTTGATTCATTTCTATTTATTTTCTTAAGCTATTATACAACAAAAATTTACAGGACTCTACTCATTCATTTAAAACAAGCCGATTTGATTACTCCCTAATATACTAAGCGCAATCGGATCATTATCCATGAAGTAAGCCTTTCTAATTTCTTGTTCTTTGGAGAAGATGGCTGTTCTTTGATCTAACGTACTTCTTAACTTACAACTATATACAATTGGGAAGTATCTTCTAATAAAGTCCCCTTCTGAATGTGCTGTAAGAGCAATAATCTGGAAACCTAATTGTTTTGCGATAAAGAAAACTGGTTCTAGAACATGTCCACTTGATGCTTTACCAAATGGGTTATCTAAAATAACAACACGGCTTACTCTTTCTTCTTCACTTTGAATATTTTGCTTCTTTTCTGCTAGATAGTTTAATATTCCTAGATAAAGCGCCATATTTTTACTCCACTTTTCTCCTCCCGACCATTTATTAGAAGTTTCCCAAGAGAATTTTTGACTACTAATATCGTTGATATTACTTACCTTTCTACATCTTACTCTAATGGCATCATTCCCCATTACAATCTTTAAAAGTGTTTTTAGTTTAAATTGTTCCTTAATATATTTTTTAATTTTTTGAAGGTCTTCTTTACCTGTATCATCTCGGAAACTCTCTCCTTCTATATCATCCAGTAACCCATAAATATGACCTCGTATCTTTTCTTTTCCACTGTCTTCTTGCCAGCTTGGAATCACAAATTCGTATATCATTTTCCAACCTTCCTCAGTATTAACCCTGGTCTTTCGAGGAATTTCTGCAAGTTCTGTGGCTACTGTTTTTAAATACGTATAGAGGTGAATAATAAATTGGGAGATTTGTTGGTCTTGATCTAACAGATCTCTTTCTAAAATAGTTAATGTATGATTAATACGCTCTACAATATTTTCTTTCCATATGACAAGCTCGTTATACTCTTGCTTTTGCATAATACCTTGAACTGCCATATTTCTTAGTTTGCTATCTCTAATTTCTCTTTGACAAAATAGCTTAAAGTCTAATTTCTTATCCTCAACTGCTCTTTTACTTTCTTCTACGCTCTCTTTAAGTTGTGCTAAACTTTCTAATAAGTTTCCAACTATCATTCTAACTTTAATTTCATACATAAATGCTTGTTCTATGGTTGCATCTAATACAGCTGCTTTTACCTCTGGTGCACAATAGCCATGAAGTTCATCCTTTTTATCCATTTGTTGTTTATGCTCTAGGATAAATTTAAGTTCCTTTTCTAAACTAGCTGTTTGTTTAGAAAGATACCTTTCTTTTTCACTTAGTGTGATTTGTGCAGCTTTTAGATGTTCTGCAGCTTTCATATCATCTTCTAAAAACTGTTCAATCTTTTCGTATTTGGCTTCAAACAGCTGCTTCTTACTTTGATAATCTTGCTCTTTTTTATCAAAATCTGTTTTAATCGCTTTAACCTTTTGTTCTGCTAGTTCTAAAGCCTTTTTCAATTCTTTCAGTTCTTCTGTAAGTCGATCAATTTCTAGTGTATGCTCTTCTCTAAAAGCTGGAATAAAGTCTATCGGCTCTTCTTTTTCTGCCTGCTCTTGACGAAAACTTTTTTCATTTTCTTCATAAACCGACTGACTTTGCTTTAAGAGGTCTTCAATTTCTTTACGTCCTCTTTGCTTATTACTTAAACTTTCTTTAATCTGTTCTTGTTTATTTCTCAAATAAACAAGATCCATATTAGAGTAAATAGCTTTTTCATCCTTTACTTCCTTATACAATGGGTCATCTTTGATACGATTTTCACTACTTCTTAATAGAGAGAGCTGCTCTTTAGCTTCTTCTAAGGCCTCGAAAATATTTCCTAGTTCACGCTCTACTTTTTCTAATCCTAGTTCTTCTTCCTTCATATCACTGTGTAATCCCTGTATACGCTGCTCATCTTTTTCGACTTCTAGCCTAAGATTTAAATACTCGGTTGTTTTTTCTAAATAGCTTTGTAATCTACTTTTTTCTTCTCCTTCCCTTCTTAAAATTTCACTAACTAGATGACTTTCTTTTTCTAATTGAATCAGTTTATGCTTGTCTTCTTCGATACTTCTTATAAGTTCTGCTTCCTGTCTCTTTAAATGAGCACTCTCTTCTCTTAGAGTTGCATACTTTTCATGGGGATAATTCACAAGAAATTGACTTACTTTTTCTAAAATCTGCTCTATTTCTCGTAATTGCTTCTCTTTTTGTTTACGGAAAGTGATTGCTTCTTCTAAGGCTTTACCTACTTCTTTTTTATAATGATCAAAAAGAACCGTTTGCATATTTTCCGACCAACTACTTGGATAAATAAAACTTCCTTCTTGCTCTTCTTCTTGTATCATTGCCTTCGCTCTAGATAGCCCTATCACATTTACTGGATAACTCATTCTACTTTGTTGTGCTTTTAGTAATTGCATAAGCTCCTCTTCACTACCATCTGCAACAACAACAAACTGTGCCCACTTAGGCTTTAGATATATTTTTTGCTGAAGTTCTTTATCTTCTAGGCTCTCGATAAAAGCTGTTCCTGTTTGTAAAAAATCAAATTGGTTCTGCCACTTATCTACCCAACCTTCTAGCAGAGGTTCTGCCGTAAAGAAATCATGACTTTCATAGTTTTCCATAAAATGTGCATGACGTCTTTCTAATAGAAGCGCTTCTTCTTTCTCTCTGATCACTTTTTCTACTTGTTCTTCTAGAGCTGTTATAACTTGCTGAGGTTTTAAATAGATAGAAGATAAGTTATAAAATGCAGGAAGAACCCTTTTAATGGCTTCAAGAACATCTTCTTGCGCCTCTTCTAGCTGACTAAGTCTTGTACTGATACGACTTGCTTCACCTAAGACTTTGGTGCGTTGTTCCAGATTCTTTTCTACGTCTTGACTTAGCTTAATTTTAGTTTCTTCTAAAGTTCTTAAATTTTGTTCTAAAGTTACTTTATGCGTTTCAATTTCGCTCAGACGAGCGCCCCACTGCTTATCTTGCCCCTCTATATCTTCATGTCCACCTTGAGCTACAATGGCCATCTTAATATGATTCATTTGATTTTTTTGATGTTCAACTTTTCCTACAATTCTACTCGCATCATCTCTAAGTTTTTGAACCTTTTGTATAAGCTGTTGTTGTTTTACTTGCTCTATAGATTGCGCCTCTATATAACGTTCTTTTTCTCTGTCAACATGTTTCATTTCTATTTTTATGCTCTCTAGCTGTTCTTCAAAGCATCCTTTAAGTTGACCACTATTTTCCTCTAATGCTTCTTTTAATGTCTCTACTTCTGTATCTTCATTTAAGTGTGCCAGTTGTTCTTCATGAAGTTTAATCTTTGACTGTGCTTCTTTCATATTATTTTGAAATCTAGCAAGTTTTAGCACATGACGTCTTTTTTCTTTTTCCTCTTGTTTATCTTGAGCCTCTTTATAAAGTTTTTCTTCTTTTTCATAGCTTTTTTTAGCTTCTTCTAGCGCTCTATTAGCTTTTGACACTTCAATCAGACTTGCCTTTTTTTCTAAATACTTTTTCTCTGACTCAACGACTTTTCTTTCTTCATCGAACTTTGATAAAGCACTTCTTGTACTTTGTTCTTTGGTTTCGATTAAGTTCCAAAAAGCTTTTGCTTCTTCCTTCTTAGCTTGATAATCTTTAATTTTTTGATGATAGGCACTATAACTTGCTACATAAGCCTCTATCTCTGTTTTGATTTTTTCACTTTCATTGATACTACGTTCTAATTGTTTATGCTTATTAAAGTGCTCTCTTTGACTTTCGAAAGTGCCTGCAAATTCATCACTTCCTTTACCGACTAATCCTTGCTCTACAGTTGGTAAAAGTAATTTTTCTACTAAATCAGTGGTTGTTTTGCATCCATCAAAGAAAGCTTCTACTGAGCCCTCCCCTCCATTAATTACTGTAATACTACGCCATTCCTCGGGAATGATTTTAAAGTGAGCTTCTATATATTGATGAAACTCCTTAGTCGTCATAAAGGAACGAGCTGCCATTTGTTCTTTGCTCATTCTTTGATAGTATTCGTTCATTTCAGCCCTTGTTGCAGCTCTTACTCTATCATCAGTTTCTTCTTTTATAAAAGGAAGACTTTCAATATTATTTTTATCCTCTACACCATATTCATAAGCATATTTATACGACTTAAGTTCATTATTTTGAAGATAAAGTGTCACTGCTGTAAGGCCATAGCGTCTTGGCTTATCACTAAGAATCCACTCAATAGCGATATGCGCCGCTTCTCCTTCTAACACAAAAGTCTCTTTTGCTTTACGCTCACCTAAATCCGTATGAGGTAGAACTGCCTGTAAAGCGGCTTGAATAAAAACAGTCTTTCCCCCACCATTTTCAAGTAAAATAGCCGTATTATGGCCAGCGCAGGTAAATAGCTCATCATTATAGCGTTTATTGCCATTTTCATAAATTACATTAGTATATCTTATTTTAGATATTGATGCCATTTGTTTTCGTTCCTCATTTCTAGCTAAATTGATAAATAAAATCTAATAATCCACGATTATGTTCATAATCCATATAATAACGCTGAATAATTACTTTTGTTTTTTCTGTAATTTCTATTTCACTATTTCCAATATCTCTAATCATATCTTGCTTTTCTAAAAAGTGCTTCGTCATATTTAAAAAGCTTACACGACTAGTCGTTACTCCTGCTAACTTCTTTGCTTTTTCTTTAACATCGTCTAAAGCCATCCACTTTTCTAAAATGCGTTGCCAATTATATTCTTGTTCTTCTTCTATTTTCTGAAGCTTTTCCTTATCTATTGCTCCTAAGCTGTCCATTCTTGTATTGACCGCCTCTAGCCACTCTTCCATATTAATGAACGCTCTTGTTGGCTCCTTAGATTGATAACTATTGTAAAATTCTCCTAATAAAATGAGTGTGGTAACATACATTAAATAAATATCTAAATTAGTTGCATTATTAGGTAAATAAAGCTTTTTAATGGTTTCATTACTCATATGAAAAGGAGAACTACTAGCAATAGGCACAAGGTAAATCTGCTCTCCTACAACAATAATTGTTGCGTGGTCGTGCATTGCAAACTGATTAACAAGCTCTTCTATCTGTTCATCTCTTGTGTAACTTCTCATTTCTCCTAGTGGGCAATTACCAAGGCTAGCAAGCTTGCTATATAGTTTATAAGCCTCGACTACAACTTCATTTTTATAATTCATTTGTTTCACCTTCTTTTTGCAAAATCGTTAAATCAACTAACATATTTTTAATTTCAAATCGTGGAACCTTTTGAACCATTCCTTCATATTCCACTACTTTAATTTGATTGGTAATACCACCTAATGCTTCCTTTATACCATACAATACGCTATCTTCCTCTAATACAGTCAAATCAACAGGTGATTTTTGATGCAATATCATCCACATATCATAAAATAATCTCTCTTCTAATAGGTGAGGCGTCGTAGCTTGTAAATAAGTACAGATTTCCTCTAATGTTTGGATGCTTTTTGTTTCAAATAGAGGTAAAATTCCATTTATTGTTTCTTTAAAATACTGACTAAACCTAGATCTGCCTTTACTTAATTCCTCTTTAGTCGCACCTTCTACAAAGGCTCTTCCTTTTTCTTCAGCATCCGGCCTTTCAAGTCGTTGTTTTTGGAATACCGTAAGCGGATTCCAAACTTTGACACGCTCTACGCCTAAGAAAGGTTCCATAAAGGTTTTACTTGTATAAAGTGGCAAGGGTTGCCCTGTAAGTGTATCTACAACCTCCTGTTGAAAATTAAAGCTATCTATTCCAATATAATAAAGTGCCTGCTGAGCAGCCTCTAGTACATGTGTTCTTAAAACAATACTTTCTTGTAAAAGTTTACTATGCTCATGATGCACCTCTTCTAACCGATTATCGATCTTTAAGATTAGCTCATAGGCTTTTTTATCTTTTTCATTATCCAGCTGATATTTTAAGCTATCTTTGGTTAGTCTTACAAACTCTTGAAGTTCTTCAAACTCTTCATTTTCCCTTGTCAGTCTTAAGTTGATATCTTCAATGAGACGCTTATAGCGTGCATAGGTATCTTCAGATACAATACTTCTACTCACTTCGTGTTTTATCTTATTAAGACGTTCTGTCAAATTTTCCGCAGATAAATCCATTTCATCTACTTGTCTTAAGGCCCCTATAAACTCACCTTTTTCTAATTGTTTACGTAGCAATAATTGATTAATAGAGATTTGAAACTCACTAAAGTAT
>JAHLFQ010000124.1 GCA_018883705.1 Candidatus Cellulosilyticum pullistercoris | reverse complement strand
AATTGCCCTTTAGATATAATCTGCTCATAAGCTGTTTGAAGAAACTTCCCATAACTTAAGGCTTGCCTTTCTTTAAATCCACAAGCTTTCGCTACCTTCTTATCATACCTTTGCACTTTATTTTGAGAGGTACATAAATCATCTTTCATGTTAGGACTCTTCCGACAAATAGCATCCTTTCCAAAGGTAATCTCTATTAGATCCTCTTTCTTTAACGAAGCATAAAGCGCTCTCATATTCTCAACAAATTCATTGGAATACCCTTTCCCCTCAAAAAAGGATAAACAAAGTGCATGATGTGGTCTTAATTTATAATTTAACATTTTTTTCTACCCTCTTAACTACGACTATCGCTAATACTATTTTCATAATGTCTGGAATAATAAATGGGAAAACACACCAAGTAAGCGCTGTCATCACACCTATAGCTCCAGAAGTTCTAGCATAAAAATAGATAAACCAAGCCGTTCCAAAAATATAACATACAACAAGCCCTAATATCATAGCTAGTAGCATAACCCAAAATTTATTGCCAAAATAATAGATGATAGTTCCTGTTACAATAGCCGAAAAAACAAAGCCAATAAGATATCCGCCTGTATTTCCTATAAGCACCCCTAATCCTGCTGAGAAACCAGCAAATACAGGTACGCCTATTGCTCCTAGCAATAGGTATATCATAATGGATAAGGTTCCCCTTCTAATACCTAATGCACCAACTGCTACAAAAATAGCAAAAGTCTGCATCGTAAAAGGAACAGTTGTAGGAATTGAAATCCAAGAGCAAATAGCAATTAAAGCTGTAAATAGTGAAATATAAGCAATATCCTTTACTGTTAACTTTCTAGCTGATGATGTTTGCTGAATGATTGTATTCATTTTAACCTCCTAATTTATAATATATAAAAATTCTAATTAATCCCTCTTCATTTGTCAACTTGTACGTAACAATAAGTTTACATTATGAAGAATTAAAATATCTTATTTTAAAAAAGGACCTTTAGATAGATAACTAACACTCTATCTAAAAGTCCTTTTTCGCCCTACTTATCTATGTCTTCCTTATTCTTTCGATTAATCCACTCTGTAGAAACATCCATAGCCGCCCTACAAGCTTTTGTTTGGTCTAGAGCATTTAACATCACAAAATCATGAATAATGGCTTGAAAACGAATCGCTGTAACATTCACTCCAGCCTTTCTTAATTTTCTAGCATAGCATTCACCTTCATCTCTTAGAACATCTGCTTCTCCATTTAAAATCATAGCATCTGGCAAACCTCTTAGTTCTTCCTCACATGCTTTAAGTGGTGAAGCTGTAATCTCATGACGATCTCTCCTACTTGTTGTATACTGGTTCCAAAACCACATCATACCTGCTCTATATAAATAATAATCTACTGCAAACTGATAATAGGATTCTGTATTAAAACAAGCATTCGTAACAGGATAGTATAGAAGTTGCTTATGAATTTTTGGCCCTTTTCTTTGCTTTGACATAATCGTCATAACCGTTGCCATATTACCACCTACGCTATCCCCTGCTACTGTTAATGTACATAAATTGGCTGTACAATCCACCTCTCTTAGTAGCTCAGGCAATTTACATAGCACCTCATAACACTGCTCAATAGCAGTAGGATACTTCGCTTCAGGTGATCGTGTGTATTCAGGAAAGACCACGATTGAGTTAGTTCTAGCCGCTAATTCTCTTACTAATTTATCATGAGTATGTAGGCTGCCAAATACCCAACCTGCTCCATGGATATAATAAATCACATTCGGTATGCCACACATATTACTAGGTATCACAAAATATACATTAATAGTTCCCCAACAACTTGTTGTAACAGAAAGTGTTTTTATCTCTGCTGGATATTTAAAGACAGGTGCATCTTGAGCTTTTTCTAAAACCTTACGTCCTTCTTCTGGTGGTAACTGAAAAATAAGTGGTGGTTTGGAACTATTCATACACACTATTTCTGCTTCTTTTTCTAAGGGCACTGATCTTCTCATCTATCTAATCTCCTTTATACTGGTTCTAGAATGTGCTTAGCACATACTTCCAATATATGTTTTTTCCCAAAAAATGTATCTCCATCATTTATGGCACCTTATCTTATTTACTCTATAACTTAATAATGGCAAACCTATAAAAAAAGGTATGTTTATCCATAAACATGATGAATCGACATACCTTTTTACTGCTTTAAAGCATCATACTACCTATGTTCTATTATAATAATGGATGCCATCACTTGGCTTAAAATAGGTTCTAATATACCCATCTGTAGAAACAATAACAAGTTCGTTAGTTGCTTCTAGGTAATAAACATCATCCCCATCTTCAGCTTCTAGCTTATGCAAGCTGTCTTTATGGCTAATAACATAATTAGCTCCTTGTAAATACTCCTTCGCATTTGAGAAATTAAATTCATCCTTATGTTTCTCAAAATGATCATTTAGATAATTTTCATTACGAAATGTATAGTTAATAACTTGCTCATTTTGTCCTACTGCTGGAATCTCTTCATTAATCTGAGTGATATTAAAAAATATTCCTAGAAAACTAAGAAAAATAACAGCTAATGTCGTAAGTAGTGGATGCTTGCGAAAACTCTCCTTAAGTCTTTTCTTTTCAGACTCTTTTTTACTACTTTCTCTATGTGCTTCATATCGCTTACTCATTATATTTTACCTCCTTCTATTTACTATTTTACATGTTTTTCAATCTCTTTTAAATACTTACTTTTTCTCACAAAAAAATCCGTCATTTAACCTAAACGCTCTATTAAATGACGGATTCCTTCTTTTATTTTGTTAATTGTTGTTTTCATTATGTAGGCAATTATCAATAGCAATAACAACTGATACAAAAAAAGCTGGGTCAGTTCCTTCTGGTATATCTAATTCATAACTATCTCCCCATGAAAGAAATGCTTTATGAACGGCACCAAAATAAATACCATCTTTTTGAATCTTATAGTCTAATCCCCATAAATCTCCTATAATTTCAAAATCGCCATAGGTACTTTTAATGGTTAGTCTGGATTTCAAAAAACCTAATTTTTGTTCTATAGAGGCACATAACAAGTTCCCTTTGTATATTTCATATTCTTTTAGAAAAAACGTTATCCTTTGTTTAATAAAATACTGCTCACGTTCTTGTTCATCCATTAGGAATAATTTTGCCCCGAAAGAAATAAGCTGGCTTTTGACATGGTAGATAAGCTGCTCTTTATCATTATAAATATTATATTTATCCCCTATCGAAAAGACTCTTTGTTTAATATATAACTTCATTTTCTGCCTCCTCCTTTTTAATAATACTTCTTTATTTATTCCATACTCATTAAGTAATTGATAAACTGCTGAGCAGTTCGTCCTGATAGCCCACCATGCCTTAACTCCCACTTATTAGCTTCCGCACATAGCATTTCATCAGACATAGTAATACCAGCTTTGCGTGCAAGTGTCGTAACAATCGTATTATATTCATTTTTCGTTGGTTTTCCATAGTAAATGGTAACACCAAAACGATTAGCAAGTGACAATTTTTCCTCTACTGTATCTGAACGGTGAATTTCTTCACTATGTTCCATATCATTTCTATCCTTCCAAGTTTCCTTAATTAAGTGTCTTCTGTTTGAGGTCGCATAAATGAGGATATTATCTGGTTTAGTTTCTAATCCCCCTTCAATAACAGCTTTTAAGAATTTATACTCAATCTCAAATTCTTCAAAGGATAAATCATCCATATAAATGATAAATTTATAATTACGATTTTTAATTTGTCCAATCACATTAGATAAATCTTTGAACTGATGCTTATAAAGCTCAATCATTCGAAGGCCATCCTTATAGAATTCATTTACAATGGCTTTAATACTCGTAGATTTTCCTGTACCACTATCTCCAAATAATAGGACATTATTTGCTTTTTTACCTTCTATAAAAGCTTTTGTATTGTCTATTAGCTCTTTTTTCTGCCATTCATAGCCAACTAAATCCTCTAACTTCACTTCATCCATATTATTAATAGGCTGAATATGTATTTCTTTGCTGCCATCTTCTCTAATTCTAAAAGCTTTATTAAGGCCAAACATCCCTACCCCATATTGCTTGTAAAACTCAGTTACACAGTTAAAAAAGGCCTTTTTATCTTCTGCTAATTCTAACTTACTACTTAATGCTTGGACTTTTTCACTTACATTTTGGTTATACATCTGTTCTTTTTTATCAATCGCTTTATAATCAGATAATCTGCTAAAGCAATCTATTTCTAATGCTTCTTCTAAGCTTGTAAAATCATAATCAAAAAGTGCTTTAAATGCTTCAAAATCATTTTCAGCAAAATAATTCACACTGCCCTCATTAGCCCCTACCTTCTCACAGGTTAAGCTAAATGGATTTTCACTAGTAATGAGTAGAAAAGTTAGATAGTTATGCCATAAATTTTTATCAAAACCGTACTGAGTAGCCACTTCCAAAAGCCTTTTTACCTGCTTATAAACTCTCGTACGTAATTCATCCTTTGATACTTCTCTTCTACTTAATGCTTCACATATCTTTCCTAATTCCATAAGTATAGAATCTTCTGGCATATCCCCATATATAAGTAAATTTGATATAATATGATTCATTATTTTTCATCTCCCTATCAATATCTCTTATCTTTCAGATAACATATAACTATTTTATCCCCTTGTCAATCACTCTTTCTTTTTTTCCGTTAACTGTAGTCCTTCTATAAAAGCTAAAGCTGCTGGAGATAAGGGTGCACTTTTTAAATAACACGCTCCTATATACCTTGCTGGAATAGCTTCTTCTAACTTTAACTCATATAATTCTCCCTTTTCTAGATATTCCTTAGAAAATTCTTTAATGACGCAAGAAACTCCTAAACCAATCTTAGCAAATTCTAAGAGTAAATCATGAGCCCCTAATTCAATATCAGACTGAATTTGAATGCCTTTATTAAGCATAAATTGCTCTATATATCTTCTAGAAATCGAGTTACGGTCTAACAAAATAAGTGGTAACTTACTTAGTGCCTCAATACTTAGCGTTCCTTTAGCATACTGCTTATAAACTTCTCCTCCTACAAAAATATCATGCACCTTCATACAATGTTTTACCTCAATGCTATGATCGTTAATAGGCAAATTACATATAGCAAGGTCAATGGCTCCTGATTTAATTTTATCACAGAGCTTCGTAGTGGTACGGTTAATAATCTTTAGTTTAATAGAAGGATATTCTTTATGAAACCTTTCTAAATAAGGCAAGAGATAATATCTAGAAATCGTATCTCCTACGCCTATTTGTAACTCACCAGATAGTAAGTTCTGAGTTTCTAAAATCTTTTTCTCTCCCATCTCAAGAAGTTTAATAGCTGAATAGGCATATTCATAAAGCATTTCCCCTTCTCTAGTTAACCTTACCCCACTAGAGTTTCTGGTAAATAATCTTACTTCTAACTCTTTCTCTAATTGCATAATAGCCTGACTTACTGCTGGCTGTGTAATGTATAAGTTTTTAGATGCTTTCGAAAAACTTTTGCATTTAGCTACTTCTGTAAAAATCTTATATAACCCTAAAGGTACTGGCATATAATTTCTCCTTATATCTATTATCATTTATATTTATTTTACTTATATCATGTTCTTAGTGTATATTACAAGTAGTGAGTTTTTTAATACATATTTAAGGAGCGATTAAAATGGAAAGAATGGTAGGAACTGTTGTTAGAGGGCTTCGTGCACCCATTATTCGTGAAGGGGACGATATTGCAGCTATCGTTGTAGATAGTGTCATTAAGGCTTCAGAAGCTGAAGGCTTTCACATCCAAGATCAAGATATTGTAACAGTAACAGAAGCTGTTGTGGCTCGTGCGCAAGGAAACTACGCTTCTGTAGATGCTATTGCTAAAGATGTAGCTAATAAGTTTGGTGACAATACAATCGGTGTCATTTTCCCTATTCTAAGTCGTAATCGTTTTGCGATTTGTCTTCGTGGTATTGCAAAAGGAGCTAAAAAAGTAGTCCTTATGCTCAGCTATCCTTCTGATGAAGTAGGTAATCATTTAGTAGACCTTGATTTACTTGATGAAAAAGGCATTAACCCTTGGACAGATGTATTAACTGAAAAAGAGTTCCGTGATTTATTTGGCTACAATAAACATACTTTCACAGGTGTGGATTACATTGAGTATTATAAAAATCTAGTAGAATCTTGTGGTGCTGAATGTGAAGTTATTTTCTCTAATCACCCAAAAACTATCTTAGATTACACAAAACATATCATTACTTGTGATATTCATACAAGAGCACGTACTAAACGTATTCTTAAGGCTAATGGCGCAGAAACTGTTTATGGCCTTGATGATATTTTATGTGCACCTATTGATGGTAGTGGATATAATGAAGCTTACGGTCTTCTTGGTTCTAATAAAGCAACTGAAGATACTGTAAAACTCTTCCCTCGTGACTGTCAGCCAGTAGTAGACCGTATTCAAGCTATGCTTAAAGAAAAAACAGGTAAAACAGTAGAAGTTATGGTCTATGGGGATGGTGCCTTCAAAGATCCAGTAGGTAAAATTTGGGAACTTGCTGACCCTGTTGTTTCTCCTGCTTATACTAAAGGCCTTGATGGACAACCAAATGAAGTTAAACTTAAATACTTAGCAGATAATGACTTTGCTCACTTAAGCGGTGATGCTCTTAAAGAAGCTATTTCTGATTATATCCGCAATAAAGAAACTGACCTTGTAGGTAACATGGCTTCTCAAGGTACTACTCCTAGAAGATTAACAGATCTTATTGGTTCACTTTCAGACTTAACTTCTGGAAGTGGTGATAAAGGGACACCTATTATCTTTATCCAAGGTTACTTTGATAACTTTACAAAATAATACAACAACCAAAAAGAAACGAAAGCTTTACTTCATTGATAAGTAAAGCTTTCGTTCTTTTTATTCTATGTATAAGTTTGTCTAAATAAAATTAGCAAATATTGATGCGCCTATAACCGTTAATAATCCGGCTACGACAATAGAAAGGCTACTCATTGCCCCTTCAATTTCTCCCATTTCCAGCGCTTTGGCTGTGCCTATAGCATGAGCCGAAGAACCAATGGCAATCCCTTTTGCAATAGGCTCTTCTATACGGAAAATCTTACAAATTGATTCTGCTATCATATTTCCCAACACACCAGTAATAATGATAACTGCAACCGTTATTGTCACCATGCCTCCCATTTCTTCTGAAACGCCCATTCCAATGGCCGTTGTAATCGACTTAGGAAGTAAAGTTACATAAGCCTGATGGTCCAAATGAAATAATAATGAAAGCACTAGAACACACACTAAGCTTGTTATGACTCCCGAAACTAAGCCTATTATAATAGCTTTAGCATTTTCTCGTAATAACTCTAACTGTTCATACAGAGGAATAGCTAAACACACTGTTGCTGGTGTTAGAAGATAACTTAAGTATTTTGCACCCTCGTTATAACTTGTATAATCTACATCAAAAAATAAAAGTAAAAGAATCACTGAAATAATTGAAATAAGTACTGGATTAAAAATAGCTAACTTAAATTTTTTCTTGAGTAACCTTCCTAGCTCATAAGTTAAAATACTAATCATTACACCTAAGAAGGTAGAATTACATAACATTTCCTTCATCATGCTTCCTCTTTTCTAAACGAATCACAAACTGTGTCATTCTTCCTGAAACCACCATTACGCCTATAGTAGAAATAATAGTAATCATAATAACTGGCACACAAATAGGTTTTAATATGCCCCATGAATCCATTAATCCAACTGCTGCTGGAATAAACATAAGTGGCATAATCTCTATTAAAAATTTTCCAGCCTCCTTAACAGCCTCTAATGGAATAATCCGTGTCTTTAAGGCTACTAGCATGAGCACTAACCCATAAATACTAGCTGGAATCTGCAAGGGAATATAATACTTTAATACTTCACTTAAGAAAGTAACCAATAAAATAATACCAAATTGCCTTATAAATTTCATAGTTTCCTCCTAAAATTACAAAATTTCCTTTCCTAATGATTCAAACATAAATATAATAATATCATCATTATTTTCTTTAAAGTATATATATACTAACAAAAAATATAATTATATTGATATTTAGGAGTATATTATGTTATCTGATGAATTACATAAAAGCAGCTTGTATAAAAATGAAACTTTTCCCTTTACTATGTTTACTGTTAATCGTAATGACTGTATTCCTCCTGGCCCTGGTTATCACTACCTTCACTGGCATGAGGCTTTACAATTTACTTTAGTCACTAGCGGTACAGTATCCATGCAAGTAAGTGGTACTCATTATGAATTAAAAGCCGGTGATGCCATTTTTATTAATAGTGGCCTGCTTCATATGACTAGCCATATTAGTAAGTCAGGGGAATATGTCAGCTTTAATTTTCCTACCAAACTTCTATCTTTCTTCTCAGGTAGCCAGTTAGAACTCGATTACATCTTACCTTTTACCACTAATTATTGTTTCCCTGCTCAAATTTTAACTAACGATGTACCTTGGCAAACTCATATTATTGAAAAACTTTGGTCACTCAGAAAGTTGTGCTTAGATGAAGAGACCTATGCTAAAAATTATGAAATTTCCATTTCTCTCACAGAAATCTGGCTTCTTCTAATACGTTCTGTCAAAGACTCTTTAATAAAAGTTTCCCAAAACTCTATTAAAAAGCAAGAAAATCTTCAAGCTATGCTTGCTTTTATTCATAGCAATTACATGAAAGAAGTGACTTTAGAAGACATTGCCAAAACAGTTCATATCAGTAATGGTGAGTGCTGCCGCTCTTTTAAAAACACTATTCATATGACGCCTTATGACTATTTAATTCTTTTTAGACTGAATAAAGGTGCTGACTTATTAAAGGAAACGAACTATTCAGTTACAACCATTGCTGGCATGGTTGGTTTTAATGATGTAAGCCACTTTATTCAATCTTTTAAAAAGAAAATGAAAATGACACCTACTCAATATCGAAAATCCTTTCAATAACTTCTATCCATTTAATGAGAAATCTTATCTTTTTATTATTGCTATTTACCTTAAAAAATATTTTATAAATTAAAATTTTATTGGCAATACTTTCTTTTATGAAAGGAGTCGATAATCTATGAGAATTCCTAAACATATTGCCATTATCCCTGATGGTAATAGACGCTGGGCAAAAAATTCTGGTCTTGAAAAACACGAAGGTTATGAACATGGGTTAAATCCTGGTGTAGAAGCACTTCGCATAGCTCAGCAATATGGAGTTGAAGAATTAACTTACTATGGCTTTACTACTGATAATTGCAAACGTCCTTCTGTACAGGTTAAGTCCTTTGTAAATGCCTGTATTAATGCCATTGAACTGATTAAACAAGAAAATGTTAACCTGCTAGTTGTAGGTAATACAGCCTCTCCTATGTTCCCTAAAGAGCTACTTCCTTACACTAATGAACGTGTTCAATTTGGAGAAGGTACAACTAAAGTCAATTTCCTTGTTAATTATGGCTGGGAATGGGATTTAGGAAAACTAAGTATAGCTACTACCAATCGCCATACGATTATGGAATCACTAGGTTCTAAAGGTATTTCACGAATTGACCTTGTTATTCGTTGGGGTGGTAGAAAACGCTTATCTGGCCTTTTGCCTGTTCAATCTGTTTATGCAGACTTTTATACTCTAGATGAAATGTGGCCTGATTTTTGTGAGAAGCAATTCTTAGAGGCTTTATCCTGGTACAGCAAACAAGATGTCACTTTAGGTGGTTAAAGATATTTAACTTAAAAGACAAAGCTAGTATGAGTATTTTTCTGCTCATACTAGCTTATCTTTTTATATGATTCTATTCCATTTTATAACTTTCTATTTCCTACTATAAGCGCAAGATATCCCCATTCCCAAATGATACTTTCAAAACTATTTTCTAGATACTCTTTAATATCACTTTGGTCATAACCTGTTACTCTTGAAATGACTGTTATATAGCACTTAACCATCTCATAGGTCACAGTCTTTTCGCCTTCTGCTAACCACTTTAAGAAAATAGCTTGCTTGATGACGCTATATTCTAGAGTAATCCACTGGAAAGAGATAACCATATCCTCTAATGTCATATCTGGCATTAGGCAGTTTCCAAAGATTTCAGCTATTAAATAGTTTTTTAGTAACTTCTCATAAGCTATTAATTCTTCTTCAAATGCTTCAAGCTTTTCTAAAATTTCCTCTTCCACATAAGCTTCTTCTAGCTCTTCTGCAAGTAGTGAAATATCTTCTAAATACGCTACATAAAGCTTTTGTTTGCGATAGTTTTCCACTACATCTAGAAATAGTTCGTTTCTTTCAAAAAATGAATCGAAAGAATTAAAATTCATTTTTCTAATAGCATCAACTAATGGCTGAAGCTGTTTTCTATTTTTATACGCATTTATTTTTTCTTCTGATAGATGCTTCTCCTCTAGTAATTCTAGAAGTGCATAGAAAATCATCATCATACGCTCTGTTAATAAATAAGTTTCATCTTCTAGAATTGTAAAAATCATTTCACGTACTAAGTACAATAACGATGCGCTTTGAGCACTACTTTCTTCCTGTATAGCATTTAAATTTTGATTCAATAAATCAACAACAGCAGGGCATCCAGGATCAAGAGAATATTCTGTTCTATCCTCAAATGTATTGATTTGTCTTGGAAAGGTGGTGCATGTGTCTGATAAGTGATTTTCACCTAATTCTAGTACGATCTTGCATAGTTTTTTCTCATTAAGAAATGGGCATTTCTTATCTTTTCCAAGTTTAATAATCTGACCTGTCTCTTCTTTTTCTACACAATCACATAGCGTAAGCTCAGATTGATTTTTTTCATCTCTATCTGTCGTTTTTAACTTTAAACCTTTCCATTTTTGAAGTGTCTTTTCATCTACTCCTATTCTCCATTCTTGGCAACAAGTAAATGGACACTGATCTGCGATGCAACGAAATGTATCATAATAATTTATTTTAATGCTATGACTCATGTTACCTCCTCAAGTATCTTCTAGCTTCTTAAATTAATCTTTTGTCATTATAATATAAAATGGACAGATACTCTATAGAATATCTGTCCATTGATATGGATACCAATATTAGGATATTTTATTAATCCCAAGATAAAATTCCTGTTACTTCTGCCTCTTCATACCTACTTATTTTATAATTAAGCCTATCTAACGTGCTTTGCATCTCATTTATTTTTTCTAGAAGCTCTTTCCTCTGTTCTATTAAAAGTTCTTTTCTAGCTGAAATTGTTTTATTACCTTCCTTTGTAAGTGTACAGTACTCAATCAGTGCTTCTATAGGAATGCCTGCAGAACGTAAACACTTGGATAGTTCTACCCACTTACAATCGTCTTCTGTATAGTCTCTTACACCACTTTTATTGCGATTGACTGGTGGAATTAACCCAATACGTTCATAGTAACGTAGTGTATCTGGCGACAAATCATACTTTTTACTTACTTCAGTAATGGTCATATGGATTCACCTCCAACATCTATTCATTTTTATTTTAAAGCTTCCTTAATATCTGATAAGATTAGTTCATCCGTTAAATGATAGCGCTTATATAATTCTTCTAATGGCACTCTATCAGTAAATTCCTTAGTGGCTCCAAAATTTAGTACTTTCATCTTCTTATCTCCATAGAATCTTGAAATCTTTTCTCCAAAACCTCCATCGAGAATACCATCCTCTAATGTGATTACTAACTTATGGTTCTCTAGTAAATCTGTTAATAAGACTTCATCTATACCACTAATAAACCTAGGGTTGATTAATGTAGCATTTATACCAGTGGTTTCTTTTAGTTTTTTGTGTACTTTCTCTCCAAGATGATAAAAACTACCGAGCCCAATAACTGCCACTTCGCTTCCCTCAATTACTTTTTCATAAGTATTAAGATGACTAAAGTCTGCTTTTACGTTTTTACCTGTTGATACAACCTGCATATTAGGTACGCGAATAGCAACTGGATATTTATCTTGCTCAATCCCCCATTCCATCATAGCAAGATATTCTTCTTTATTCGTAGGAGCCAGATAAACGATATTAGGAATATTAGCTATTAAAGGAATATCAAATACTCCTAGATGGGTTACATCACCACCACTTATCCCACCTCCATAAATCATAATAAGTGCAGGATTATTATTGATTGCAAGGTCTTGTGACAACTGATCATACGTTCTTTGTACAAAAGAACTCATCAAGCCTAATACAGGTTTACCACCTTGTGACGCTATAGCTGACGCAAAAGCGACTGCATGTTCTTCAGCTATACCTACATCTATATATTGTGCTTTATGTTCATTTCTAAATGAAGATAACCCTACTATAGCTGGTGTCGCCGCAGTAATTCCTATTATTTTATTATCTTTACTTGCCTTTTCAGATAAAAACTTATCTGCTAAACTGCTATAGGTTTCATCTCTATTTACTTGGACCAAAGGTTCTTTTGTTTCTAAATCAAAAGGCATTACCCAATGGAACGCTTCTTTATTTTCTTCTGCATCCTGATAACCTTTTCCTTTAATAGTGTGCATATGAATAACTACTGGATGATTGATATCTTTAACTTTTGAAAATGCTTCAATTAATGCCTCAATATTATTCCCTTCTTTAACATAATAGTAATCGAATCCTAATGCTTTAAAGAAGTTATTTTCTGCTCTTCCCTCTGTCTGACGCAATAATGCTAAGTTTTGATAGAGACCTCCATAATTTTCTGCTATAGACATATCATTATCATTAACAAGTATGATTATATTTTTGCCTGATGCTGCTGCATTATTTAAGCCTTCATAGGCTTCTCCACCGCTTAAGGAGCCATCACCTATCACTGCAATAATATTTCCATGATGACCTTTTAAATCTCTTGCC
>JAHLFQ010000123.1 GCA_018883705.1 Candidatus Cellulosilyticum pullistercoris | reverse complement strand
TTAAGTGATGCACTACAACGAATAATTGGATCTACTTGAGATTTCTCAAAATATCCTGCACGAATCGTACGATCTACTACATTGTAAATCCAGTCATAAGAGGTTAGTTGATGTCTAAACATATGATATCTTTCTTCATCTTTAATAAGTAAGATTTCATCTGAATAGTTCACATCTGAAAAGATAATCTCTGTAAAGATCTCAGGAATAAAACTATAAAGTTCTATTGCTAACGATTGGTTTGGACAGACTTCTAAAATTTTATTTAGTAACTCTCTATATTCTGTCTCAGATTGACAGGCTCTATATAAAAGTAGTGTATTTAACGTATAGGATTCTACCTCTTTTTTTGTTAGAGGATAAGGTACATAGGTCCCTTCATCTTGTATTAAAATAAAAGACTGTCTTTCTGAGTAAATCGCACCATCAATTTCCCAACTACCTACTACCTCATTAAGTTTTTTCGTAAGATTAGCGTAAACCATCCCATTTACACGACATTCACAGTTTACTGTTGTTGCTGTTTTTGCTGCATATACCTTAACAAAATAAACTTTTTTATTACCAATACGTCTTACAATATCCTCTCCTAGAAGTTGCCAAAAATCTACACTTTCACCAGATACCTTACAGCCTTGCTGCACGACATGACTTTGATAGCATTTAAAGCGATGAGGTCTATCTAAAATATTTGCTGTAACTTCCTTTCCACCTTCATCTTTTAAGGCTTTTATCATGCCCTCTAATGCCGATTCTACAAAATTCTTAACCCCTTCTTCTACAGCTTCACCAAAGGTAGAGCCTACACCTGCTACAGTCTCCATCAGTTCTTCTTGGAACATTTTATGTTTAAGTACAAATACCAGTTGTACAACTGCACCGTTAACATGTGGCATACGTGTATCTATGGTTAAATCAAGCGCTTCAATATATACCCCCTTATGAGTCACCCTACTTTCTGGAAGTACTTTATGAAGTGCTGTAAGTACTTTCTCCTCCTTGAAATCTCTACTATTTTCTGCTGCATCTAGATGTTCCATCTGACTACCCTCTTTCTCCTTATTTACCAACTTTTCCTCTTCAGGTAGTATTACTTCTTCTTTTTTACTTCGTTTATCAAAAATACTCATCCTAATCCCCCTGATATGTATTAGCTTAAGCATAAATTTTTTATTTAAACTTGTCAATAGAATCAAAAAATCCACTATAAATCATAATAATAGCCATTATGCGATAATATATTTTAGTTTATTTTTATTTAAAATATTTCACTATAATGTTAAAATATATTTAACATCAAGCGTAACTCTTGTTATAGCTCTCAATATTATTAAATATTGTATTTAAATGAAATGGGGTGTTTATGATGTACTTTAATTTTTTAAAAGATCATATTATTGATTGGCAGCTTGAAGAAGATGATCATGTTAACTGGCACGATGCATCTACTCAATTCATTCGTTCTAGTATACCCTCTTCAACTGAGATTTCTAAGCAAGAAGAACGTCTTAAAGCACTAGGTTATCGTTTTCCCCTTGAATTAAAAACATTTTGGGATGAGATTGGATGTGGCTACCTCTGTTCTAACGACAGAGTAGACAATGGACTAGAAGAACCTACTACTATCCTAGATATTTATTTTAGAGAAGGTGAATGGTCAGACATTAAGCTTGCTTGTGATATCATTGACCAAAATGAATTGCCTTTCTTTCGTATCCGTGACCTAAGTTACCTAACAATTGGTCTTGAAGAAGGCATTAACTTGGGTAAAATCTATTACTGTGGTGATGAGATTGCAGCCAATCTAATAGATTTCATCAAACGCATCTTGTTAAACCCCATTTATTATCTGACTCCATAGGCTATACTATAAGCACAAATAGATACATACAATAGAAGTAAAATAATAAGGATATGCATGAGCAATATACTCATACATATCCTTATTATTTTACTCCCAATATTTTTCTTAAACTATCTTTTACTGATTGGCTTTCGCTTCAGTAAAATTTATATAATGATTCAATGCTTTATGATGCATGTTTCCACTTTCTGTATTCATGGTCAGGTAGGTGCGGTCTTTTCTAATCTGATTAACTGCTGCTTGAACTTCCTCTACACTCTTCATACTATATAGCCTTTTAGAAATCACTCCTAACTCATACATTGCATCTGAAACCTTATGTATGCTTTTAAGATAGCTATCTATTATTCTTTCTGGAATATGTTTCTCAGATTTATTATGTCTTTCATTTTGTAACCATCTTTTAAATTCTTCTCTTCTTTCCATAAAACAGCCTCCTCTATGGTAATCTATCTATTTAATATGTATTCCATAGAGGAGGATTCTAGCACTATTTTAATCTTTTTAGGACAGATTTTAATGTTTTATAGGCTTCATAAGCTGCTTGTATTTCACTTTTGTTTGGCTGCAATGCTCCATACTTCTGTTTTTCATAAAGCTTTACACTTATAGTAATATCTATATCAAACTGTTTAAGCCTTTGCATATACTGAGAGAGGGTTTCATGACTATATCTAGGAAAACCAGCTTTCTCTAACCATATCTCCTGACGTATCATGAGCTTTTCCAATTGCCTTTGCTTATTAGTAAATCTAAAAATAATAAGCCACCATGCTTCCTTAAAACAGCTAAACTTACTTCTAAAAAGTAAAATAAGGATGAGTATTCCTCCACCTATCATCATTAGTTTTATGTTTATCTGACTACTCAAATCCAATGTCTTTTCTTCTTTTATCTCTTCTATATAACGATCAGGTGTAGGATCAAAACTCATCCAACCATATCCTGCAATATATACCTCCACAAAGGCATGTGCATCCTTTTCCCTAATAATATAATTACCAGTTTCTTTATTCTTCTCAGAAGCATAGTAGCCTGTTACATATTTGGCGGGAATACCTATACTTCTACACATAAGCGTCATACTCGTTGCGAAATCTTGACATATTCCTTCCTTCTCTTCAAAGAGAAAGTGTAAAACTCTGTCTCCTTCAACCTTTTTATTTTGCAAATGATATGAGTAGTTATTTTTAAGGAAGTTACAAATCAGCTCCACTCTACCCCAATCGGATTTTTGTGTTATGGTCAATTGCTTTGTAAAGTCACTAAGTTCTTTTATAAGCTCCTCTGGAACTTGTAAAAAGTATTCTTTTGCGTTTTGGTATTGTACAAGTGGTGTATAAGTAAGTAGGATTTTCGGTAGCTTTTCATTATATGATTCATATTTACTTCTATTTTCAACAACTCGCTTATAAATGTTTTCCCATGTTTTCCCGTTAATGCTTCTTAAAAAAACATATTCTCTACTACCTATCTTAGGAACACGGTCATAATAAGTCACTTTATAATGAGTGGGTTCTATAATATTCTCACTATGAAAGTAACAGTTATTAAGATTTTGGTAATAGTAGGTTGACTTTGCTGCTTCATCCTGAATATCAATGAAGCTATTGACTGTAAAATAGTTAATCTTATTAATTGGATTTTGTAGTATTTTATAAGTTTTCTTCCGAACAATACTGGTCTCATAGCTAGCAATCCTAGCATACTCTGGGAAAATAGATGGATCTTGATTATTCTGAAAAGCAATTTCATCCAATAATGCGTTTAACTGTACATATTCCGCATTTAGATAACGTGGTTTAAAGTCAATATATAAATCATAACTCTCCTCTGCTCCTGATACACGCCAAACGCCATCTAAATATTCACTATAAGCAATTTCCCTAAGATAAAGAGGCTCCGTTGCATTCACTTCGAAAAGTACCGCATCAGATATAGGAATATCACTATTTAATCTTGTAACATAGGGTATCTTTTGATATAAGTTAGGCTTTGCACCTATAGAGTTTGCTACCATACGAATCCACCTCGTTCCAGGTAATTCTTGGCATTCAGGTAGATAAATCCCTATCACTCCAATTCCTAAAAGGCACCCTATAAACCCAACAAGATATCGCCTAGGACTAATATGATAGGCAACTCCTTGCTCTTTACTTATAAATGTCTTATAAGCAAGATAAACTATCATGAGCCCACCACCAGCAAATAATCCTACTGTATGATTTACATAGTTCGATTCCTCTCTAGAATAGATCATTAATCCAATACCAAGTAATATACACCATGAACTAGGCAAACACCTACAAATATCATCCTCTATTGAAGCCCAAATCTCTTTATGATAAGTTCCAATCATTATTAAATAATAACTCAGAATAAGTGTCCCCATCTCATACTCTATACTTTTAGAACTTGTAGTCCTTAAATGCATAAACCAATCACTATAACCCTCTTCTGTTATGTAAGCTGCTTGCCCGAATAAATAGATTACCACAACCAGGACACTTATTGTTAGTATACTAAGGATAAAATGTGGATAGGATAATGTCTTTTTCTCTTGTTTTTCTACGAATCGCTCTCCAAGCCCAAGTAGTAGCAACCCTTCTATAAAAGTAATACCAAGTACTACTTTTATATCAAATCTAAGTAGAACATGAGCCCCAAGGCTTGCTACAATCATCAAGGTTCCTGCTATCATCCACTTATTGACTGCTTTTAATTGAGGTTTACTCATCAACTTCCTCCCTTGCGCTGTACATTTCATCTATTCCTTTCGCAGCTTCTAACTCTTCCCCTGCACACCAAATTAGCCCATATTCATCTGTCATATGCCAAAATGGAAATTGTGAGTCCTGTGATAAAGTATCTGGCGCTTTATCCCCTGTCCAAATGATAGATACATTCTCTGTTTGAAACTTATTTTTTAAAATATACTTCTCCATATCTTGTTTCCAATATGAGGAAACCAGTACTCTAACACCACCTTTTTCCTTAATAAGTTGAAATAAACTCCTCATAATACCACATTGATTAAACGTCTTCCCTATCCCAAGTCCTGTATACTCACTCAATGTTTCTTGCAAAACATGTATGTATCTGCTATCTCGTATTTTTATATATTGCCAGGATTTATCTTTATAATAAGCTACTCTTACCTTTTGTCCCTTATTAAGATAATACGCAACTAATGATACAAAGCTCGTTATCATCTTGTCATGTAAAACCGCTTCTTCGTTATTACTTTCCCAACACACAAATGGACTTAGAATAAAAAATAATTCTCTCTTTTGGTCCTTATGACCTTCTCTTTGTCTTACTAAATACTCGTCTCTCAATGCTGCTATCTTCCAATGAATGAGCCTCTGACTATCACCCTCTACATAAGGCCTTAACTCATAGCCAATTTCATCTCCTATATTATCATTATCTTCTTGTTTACTCTGCCTGCCTTTACTGATACTTAGCTGAGCTAAAAAAGTATCGAAATGTTGCATATACTCTAGATGTCTTATCTCGGGTAATACCTGTACGGTCGCACATAAATTGAAAGTCATACACTTTTTAAAGAAGCCTATAAAGCTTCGCATTCTCACTTCTTCTAGCATCATTTCTTCTTGACCACACAATTGAGCTTTGTAGTATACTTCCTGCTCGATATGTTCCCTTGCCCCTAGCATTAATCCTATAACTTGTGTCTTTTCCAAGACACTCCGTTTTCCCTCTTTAGGCTTAATATAAATATAAGAAGAAGGTAGGTACACCTTATTAGTAATATCAATTTTCAAAGCAAAGCTTTCATTCTTTTCTACCATTTTAGGAGCATCTATGGTAACTTTTAAATGCGGTATTACTAATAAGAAATAGATGCCATCCAAAAGCATAATAATGCTTATTAATATAAATAATTCGTTGATAAAGCGTCCTGGTCTTGCATAAGCCAAAATACCTATTGCTATAAAAGCAGAAAACATTAACCCATTAATAGGTAGTTTTTGAATGGTTGCTAGTTTTCTCTTCATGTGAACACCGGTACTGTAACTGTTTCTAATATAGATTTTAATAAAGCTTCTCTTTTTATATGCTTCCACTCCGCATGCCCTGCTAACACGATACGATGTCCCACTACAGGCATCAAAACTTTATGTACATCATCTGGTAAAGCATATGAGCGTCCTTCCAGTAATGCATACCCCTTAGCTGCCTTTAGCAAAGCAATCGTCCCCCTAGGACTTACCCCTGTCTGTACCATTTCATTTTCTCTAATTGCTTCTGCAATATTAATAATATAGGATTTTACTTCTCTACTAACATGTACCTTTTCTATAGCTTGTTTTAAGCTTTGTATTTCTTCTAAACTCACTACAGGCATGATACTCTTCAACGGGTCTTTACCCTCTGATTGATCTAATATTTTCTCCCACTCTTCTTTATTAGGATATTCTAATGTTAGTTTCATAAAAAAACGATCTAATTGTGCTTCCGGTAAAGGATATGTACCTTGCTGCTCAATGGTATTTTCTGTAGCTATCACCATAAAAGGATTAGGTAACTGACGAATAACCCCATCCACTGTGACTTGTCTTTCCTCCATAGCCTCTAGAAGACTGGATTGTACTCTAGGCGATGCTCTATTAATTTCATCTGCTAATAAAAAGTTGCAAAAAGCTGCACCCTTTTTATACTCAAGCTTATTAGACTGCTTATTTAATAAGCAGAAACCAATAATATCTGAAGGCAAAATATCTGGCGTAAATTGAACACGATTAAATTCTCCCTCTATACTCTTAATGAGTGAAAGAGCTAGCTTGGTTTTCCCCACTCCCGGATCACCTTCTAACAAAATATGTCCCTCACATAAATAGCTAATAATCATATACTTAATCGTCTCATCTCTTCCAATAATGACCCGTTTAATGTTATCCATTATTTCCCTTACTCTTTTATCCATTTTTTGTTCCTTCCTGTACAATTATTGTCATTTCTTTCATTATACACTCTTTAATAATCTATTACAGTTGATAAATATATCTTTTTTGTTTAAAATAGCCCTATGTTTATTAACTAATTTTAATATCAATATATAGGAGGATGTTTATGGAAAATTTATTACTAGAAGCAAAACGTTGCTTAAAATGTAAAAATCCAAGATGTCAAAGCAATTGTCCCATTAATACCTCCATCCCAGAAGTGATTACACTTTTTGAGGCTGGTAAAATTCATGATGCTGGCAAAATTTTATTTGAAAATAATCCCCTCAGTGCTATTTGTAGTATTGTGTGTCCACATGAAGATCAATGTAAAGGTAATTGCATTAGAGGTATTAAAGGTGAACCTGTTAAATTCTGTGATATAGAGCGCTATATTTCTACTGAATATCTGCATGAATTAAGTATCGAGAAAGAACCTTTTAACGGAAAACGTATCGCTATTGTTGGTTCAGGTCCAGCAGGTATAACAGTTGCTATGCTTCTTGCAAAGAAAGGTTATCAAATTACCATTTTTGAAATGAGAGACCGTATTGGTGGTGTCCTTTCCTATGGTATCCCTGACTTTAGATTACCAAGAAAGTTAGTAGAAGATTTAGAAGAAAAACTGATTCAGCTAGGTGTTGCTATTAAATACAACACACTTGTTGGTCCTGTTATTACAGTGGATAAGCTATTAGCTGATGGCTATCATGCAATCTTCATTGGTACAGGAGTTTGGAATCCTAAGACCTTAAATATTAAAGGTGAAACGCTAGGCCACACTCTTTATGCGATTGATTATCTCAAAAATCCACAAAGCTACCGTCTTGGTAAAAAAGTCATTGTCATCGGTGCTGGTAATGTAGCGATGGATGCTGCTAGAAGTGCTAAATACTACGGCAGTGAGGAAGTACATATCTGCTATCGTCGTGGTGAAGAGGATATGACTGCTACTAAACAAGAAATTCATGAAGCAAAAGAAGATGGTATCATTTTCACACTCTATAAATCACCTGTAGAAATTACAGATGAAGGTGTTATTTTTGCTGATACACAAAAGGTCACTCAAGAAGATGGAACTGTAAAACTTGAGACTGTTCCTGGCTCAGAAAAGCTTTTCCCATGTGATCATGTCATTATTGCAGTTAGTCAGACCCCTAAAAATAATATCGTAGCTCATACAACTGGACTTGAAACCAAATATGGTCTGCTGATAACAGATGAATTAGGTCACACTACCAAAGAAGGTATTTTTGCTTGTGGTGACGTTGTAAGTGGTGCAAAAACTGTGATTCAAGCTGTTGTGGCTGCTAAAACAGTCGCACAAAGTATGGATGATTATTTACAAAAATAGATTAAAATGCTTTTTAATCATTCAATAATAAAAAGGGGCGGTTCTTATATAATACAAGAACCGTCCCTCTTTTATTATTTCCCTAACTTCTTTTGCTTCATCTATAACCTTAACTCTTATGAACGCTCTTCTATTCATAACCCCTTACTTAACTTAAGCTGCCTTATCATAGATTATTTCATTTATATCTAAATAATCTGCGATACATCTTATGACTCTTTCTAATGTTTCTTTCTCAAGCGGATTACTTAAACCTACTTTTTCTAATGCTTCTAAAAAGTGATTCTCTCTACCTACCTGTATCAGATTTAAATAGGTTTGTATCCCTGTTTCTTGATTTAGTGATTGCTCCCATACTTCAAGTGCTGCTACAGCAGAAATACCATAACTAAAATAATAAAATGGCACTTCATAATTATGAGGTACTTGGCACCAATTTCTACCATCTACACTCATCCCATATTCACCTGAAATCTTGGTATAAAGTGCATTTAGCTCTTGTACGGTTTGATTTGGATTTTCATATACTTGTTGTAAGAACTCTTCGTACAGACAGCCTTCTATTATAGCCCGTAACAAACTACTCATGATATAAACTTGTGCTTCATCCCCTAACGTTTCACTTCCTAGAATGGCTCCACTGTATGGCATTGCTAATAATTCCATAGCTTGTGAATAGGTTTCATCTAAATCTAATCCACCTTGATGCCCTCCTGTTTCAAAATAGGAAAAATAGTGTCCAAATTCATGAATAAAAGTTAATGCTGTTTGATAGGGTCTACTATAATTTATAAGAATAAATGGTTCCTGATAACTATCTAAATAAACGGTCAGTCCTCCTGATAACTTATTATCCCTAGTTGATATATCATAGAGCTTATACCTAATAAGGTAATCATACGCTTCTCCTAGCGTTTCATCTTGATTCATAAAATGCTCTTTTATGCTATCTAGCAGGCTTTCTTCATCCTCATAACTATAGGATTGCAAATTATATTGCGCCCTTTCTGCTTTCTTAGAAAGCTTCATATAAATCTTTGGCACAAGTTGTTTGACATTCTCTATGAAAGCCTTACTCTCTTCTAAGGCATACTCTCTTTCATAGATATCATACATATATGCTACATAAGAGTCATACCCTTCAAGCATCGCTATTTGATTATCTATCTTTACTAGCTCTAGAAAAATTTCTCCTACCGCCTGATTATATGCTGTATACCATTTATCATAATAATAAATTTTTTCTTTTGTACTGAGCGCATTACTTGTAAGAAGTTCAATCAGATGCTTTTCCTCTCCATTTACTATTACGGTTATATCATCTTCTTGATTATAATAAGCATCTACTAACTTTTTTCTCTGTATACTTAACTGATATCCAAGTTCCATTTCTTTAGAAAAACTGTCATCATTAAATAAATCAGCATATCCTGTCTGCATTTTCCCCAGAAGCTCTATAGAGTATATGTATTCCTGAAAATAATCAGTTCTATCTGTATTTAATTGATACGATAATTG
>JAHLFQ010000122.1 GCA_018883705.1 Candidatus Cellulosilyticum pullistercoris | reverse complement strand
GTTTGCATTAAGAACGTGAACATCTTTGAGATGCCAGCTTTAATGTTTAAAGTACTTCAAGGAGAACATTTAAAGGATGTTAATGTAGATTATCTAACAGGAAGCCACATTAAGATAGAGTGCCATAATCAAGAAGAAAACCATTTTGTAACAGATATAGATGGAGAAGCAGGACCTGATTTGCCAATGGATATAAAGGTACTTTCTAAGAAGATTAGAGTGTATTTACCAGGATAAAAATAAGATAGAATCAATCATAAAGAAGGCATAGTGATTAAAATAGTCACTATGCCTTCCTTATTATATAGAGTTTGCTTAAGAGAAGTTATGAAGATTGTTAGGTGCAGAGAGCTATGTGATGTAAAAGGAGTAGGTTGCCTTAAAGCAAGTAGGGAAGTTCTACTTAACCTTATAGCTCAAGGGCTTAAAGTAAAAAATGATAATAAAAATAATTAAAAAAATTTCTAACATTAACTTGCATTCTAAAAAAATATGGGTTATAACTATATCATCCTTTGCAAATGGTAAAAAATAGAAAATTACTTCTGAAAAGAAAATGGGGGAATCGATATGTTATTAGAAGCTTTGTTTTGTATAGGATTTTTCTTATTACCACTAGTAGGCATGTTGGCACTTATTATAAAGGCAGCACTGAGAGCAGAAGAACCTAAAAATATTAGAGAACAATTAAACCTAAGTAGGTTTAGAAAACGCCGACGTATGTATCCTGCATTAGTGTTTGAAAATCATGAGGTAGTCGATTATCAGTTAATAGAAAGTAAAGTACATAAATCGTTACAACTAAATAAACTCAAAGGAAGGGTCCACCCTAGAGCAGGCCCATAAAATAAAAAGATGAATCAGCTTACATAATCCATTTAGGATTATTTCCACATAAATTCATATTGCTGCTTATAATCTACATAAGCGTAGCTGAGCAGCTTGGCATCATATTGTTTCTTTTGAATATAAGATTTAGGAGATAAGGTGGGAAGTATTTCACCATTAGTAAGTGTAATTTGATTGTTATCGCAGGATGAAATAAAGCTATTATTCACATAGCCAAAGCAACCATCTTGCTTGCCGACACCCTTTCTAAGTTTAACGGGGAGAAAAATAAGCCTATGATCAACGATGATTGGTGTATTAAGCTTTGTACCAATGACTTCATAAGTCCAGTGCTTCACTGCATGAGGGTCTAAATGAAGGGTATAAAGCATATGATGAATGTATCTTTTTATAGAACACGATTTATAGTCTTTAGAACCATCATGAAAGAGAATGCAAGTGGAATTTTCGCCATTCGTATCATAAAAAGGAATGAGAGCAGCAATTTGAGTATAGTTCATGAAATCGCCTCCTTAGTATTAGAACATATGTTCGATTTATTTATAACCCATTATAAAGCTATAGAGAGACTTTTTCAAGCTATTCTATAAGATTTCAGGAAAATAAGAGGAGAATCTAAAACTCCACAAATAGTTCATAAAACTGTTCATTTATATAAAATCAAAGGGTATGTTACATTTTTACTGCGCAAATAAAAGCTGCAGCGGAAATGGTGGCATATGAAAGAGGAACAATGTATTTTATTAACTAATTGGTGGGACAAGCTCTATCCTTTGCGAAGAAAATTCGTAAGTGAAACCTTGCTAAATGGGTTCGAGAAGGAAGATATTGAGCAGGAGTGTTTTTTGCAACTACATAAAGCGTTAGAGCGGTATGACCCTCATTTGGGTGTACCCTTTGAAAGTTACTATAAAGTAGTTCTATATGGTTGGCGTGCCAACCAAAATCGAAGTAAGATGAGTAGGGAAATAGCCTGCCAGGAAGAGGCGTTTTTCTTCGTAAAAGATGAGCGGACAGATATAGAAAGGGATGTAGAGAGAAAGGTATTAGGAGAGGAGGCTATCCATTTAATCGAACAGTTAGAGGAGACGGAACGGGGTATTATTAAAGCGTATTATCTTCAGAATAAGAAGATGAAAGAAATTGCTAAGTCCTATGGAATAGCATATAAAACAGTAGAAGCTAAAAAGAAGAAGGCGCTAGGCAAACTTAGAGCCATGATGGCGTAAACAATGTGTAGGTAGTAAGTTATTAAAAAGCAGATGACTATAAAGGACTGGTCACCCTTTATAGCAGTCTGCTTTATTTTTTTATAAAAAATAAGTGACTTGTCATAGGGAATAGGATTTCTGATGACATATATATAAGTGTAAAACAAAAGCAAGGAGGTGAAAAAATATGGTATCAGCAGCATTAAAAAGCACAAAAGTTGTTTTAAATCTTGCAAAGGGAAGTCAAACGATTTCTGGTTGCAATAAAGCAGCTACCGATACGCAGCTTTATGCATTAGGTAGTGCAGTGGCTTCTTTAGAAGCAGAAAGCCTAGAGTCCATCACTAAAGTTGTGGAAAGCACACTTGTAAACGAGTAAGCAGCTTATAAAAGATTAAGCAGCTTAGGAAACATTAAGCAGCTTAGAAAACATAAAGCAGCTAAAAGGAGTCAAGGCTTAAATCATAAAGAAAGGAGAAAATCAAAATGGCAACAGTAGCAAAGAAAACACTGGTACTTGGTTTTACAACCAGTTCAGGAGAAAGCTTAAAGCTTACCATTAATGCACCTAAAGAAGAGATGACAGGAACAGAAGTGGCAGCAGCTATGGATGCGATTATTGCATCTAATGCCTTTGGTGAAGAAGAGGTAGCGACTAGCAAAGCAAATGCAAAATATGTCATCCAAGAAGTAGAAGAATTAGACTTAGCATAAGCTTAAAAGAAGTAAAATAATGCATTAAAAAGGTACATCTATGGGAGAAAAATCTCCTTAGATGTACCTTTTTGTCATGAAAAATTAATATGGTTGTTGTTGTATTTTATAATATTATAACTTAGAATATATTTAAGTCAGACTTTGTCTATCAAGACAAATAAAAAGTTTACAAGTGATACAATTACATAAAAGAAAAAACAAAGGGGGATTATTTAAATGAGTTTTCGACGATTCAGTAAATATATATGTGCGTTAAGTTTAGCAGCAGCTTGTACTATTACAACCATGGGCGCAACATTAACAGATGTGACAAGTTCACACTGGGCGTATTCATCTATTGTTGACCTTGAAGAAAGAGGCGTGATGGCCCTTACAAGTAGCGGACAATTCTTCCCTAATCAAACAATGGATTATTTTGAAATAGCAGATGTCATGGCTAAAGCAACAGGCTATGTAGATGTTGATATTGCAACCAATGTAGATGAGACTTTTAAGGCTCAAATTAAAGCCAATTATGAGAAACAAAAAGCAACCTTAGCCACTTATGCAGCTAAATATAGCACTTGGAATAGTGCATACAATAAGCAAATTGCTTATTTATTAGGAAGAGGCTATATCAGCACTAGTGATTTAGATAAATTTATTACCAAAACAAGTAGCGGTGAAGTTAAAAACATCGTTACAAAAGAAGAATTAGCTGTTTTAGTTGTTAGACTATTAGAAAGAGAAAAAACAGCAACAAGTACTTATACGACGACAGGCTTTAAGGATGAAAGTAGCATACAAGTAGCTAATAGACCACACATGGCTTATCTTAAAACCCTTGGTCTTATCACAGCAGATGCTTCAGGGAATTCTAATGCAAACATGAAAGTAACTAAAGCTTTATGTGCTAAAATGATAAGTAGTGCCCTTAAAATTAAAGAAAGTACAAGCAGTAATAGTGGTTCAGGAAGTTTAGCAGATACAAACCAAGATGCTAGCCTTGTTACGATAACAAAAGTTTTAACCAAAAATACCAGCGAATATTATATGTGTCTTAAAAATAGTAATGGAGAAGTTAAGTACTACTCAATTAAGAAAACAACTAAAATATTAGATGCGAGTGGTAACGAAGTAGCGATTACTAAATTAGAGTTAGGAAGCCAAGCTAAAGTAAACATAAACACAGAAAATGGCACAGATTACATAACCAGTATTCAACTTGTAAATAGTAATACGACAGATTCAAATGCAGGAAATACGACAGATAATACCACAGGTAATACAACAGATAATACAGGTACAACGACTCAAACTACAACAGTTACAGGAACACTTTTAGAAAAAGTAAGTAATGGTATTATAAGATTAAGTCTTTCAAATAGTGCAGCTAAGGCGTATGTGTTAAGTGATGACTGTAGTATTACATTAAATGGGACTACTGTAACAGCTGATCGTTTATCAATTAGTGATGCAATAACGCTTACTGTGAAAAATAATGCTGTAACAAGCATTGTTGCGACAACAGGTACAGGTAGTCTTACTTCAAATGGTCAAATTACGGAAAAGAAACTTTCAGGAGCTGGTTATGTCTTTACCGTTAAACAAAATGGCAGTACATCTATTGTCACTATTCCAGATTCTGCAGAAGTGACACGTAACAACAAGAGTGTTGATTTAAGAGACATTAGAATCGGTGATACCATTAAAGTGACTAAGAAAAATGGGATTGTAACAGGTGTAGAAGCAACAGGTGTAAGAAGCACTGTTACAGGGACCATTAAAGAAATCCATATTGCTCAAACTTCTAAAGTACTCGTTAATGTGAATAATGAAACAAAAACCTATATATTAGGTAACGATGTAGAAATGTATAATAACTATGAGAAAGAGTTTATTACAGTTAGAGACCTTCATTTAGGACAAGAAGTAACGCTTTTACTAGATAGTGAAGAGGTCATTTCTCTAGATGTAGAAGATACTTCTACAAGCGTAAATCTTATGGGAACTATTACCAATGTAGGTAAAAACTATTCTTATATAGACGTACTTGTGGATTATGATTATGTAACTGGTGAAAGTAAAGTTTATAAACGAATTGAAGTGGATAGTGACACTCATATTACGTTAAATGGAAAGAAACAAAATCGTAGTATTTTAGAAGAAGATATGGAAATTGTTATTAACTACAAATACTTAGATGATACTGTGCCAGAAAAAATCCTAGTTATTCAATAAACCAATAAAGATTAGGGGGACATATTTGGTGTGTCTCCCTTTATTACATGGTTGAGAAGGAGAAAAAATAAGAAAAGGAGTAAAAGCGTGGCAATCAAAAGAGATTCAAAGGTAATCAGATTAAATAATCCCAAAGGAATATTTGGGGTAGATAGAAGAGTGATGACTATAGCCATTATTGTAGCAGTAATAATAGGGCTACTTTTAGCCTTTATGCCAAACGCCTATAAAATTTCCATGAATGGGGAATTCATAGGGGCTATTAAAGATAAAAGGGTCATTGAGGGGGCTAAAGATACAGTGATCACTCAGCTTAAAAGCTTATATGGAACAGAGGTAAAATTTGAGGAAGAACTTGAAATCCAGAGATATCGTGCTAAGAAAAAAGACTATATTGACCAAAGTTATTTAATTTCTTGTATGAGAAAGAAAATGGATGTCTTAATTGGATTTAAAGAATTGCTAATTGATGGAGAATCTGTGGGCATTATTGCCTCTAGTCAAGATGTACAAACCTTAAAAAATGAACTCAAGAAAAGGTACTATGGAAATAGTGACGTAGAAGTAGAGTTTGGAAAGAAAGTAGAAGTTAAAGATATTTTTGCAAAAGAAGATGACTTAATCTCTATGGATAAGCTCGTACAAAAATGTGCAACGACTACGCCAAAATCCATTACCTATACGGTACAAGCAGGTGATACATTATCAGGTATTGCAAGTAAGTATAATACAACCATTGAAAGTATTATTAGTGCCAATGAAGGCTTTACAAGCCAAACTGTATTACAAGTAGGGCAAACGATTAATGCGAATATTAACGAAGCACTTTTACCACTAGAAATCGTAGAGGTTCATCATACAGCAGATACAGATGCTGAGAATGTCAATACAGAGGCATAAAGTATATTCTATAAGACATAAAATAGGCTAAACCTAAATATAAACTAGTCTTAAAGTAAAAGATAAAGCAGTAAATAAAAAAATAGCAAAGGTTAAGAACTCCTAGAGTTTATCAACACAGTAAGGGGGAGAAGCATGCAAAAAATAGGCATTATCGAAGACGAGAAAAATATTTCAGATATGATTAAGTATAACTTAGAAAAAGAAGGTTATGAGGTTTTTACAGCTTATGATGGTACAGAAGGACTAGCTCTCATTGAAAAAGAGAGCTTAGACCTTCTGCTTTTAGATATTATGCTACCTAATATAGATGGCTTAGAGGTTTGTAAAAAAGTGCGTCAAAAGATGGAAATACCTATTATTATCATTTCTGCAAAGGCAGATGAGTTTGATAAGGTGTTAGCACTTGAACTGGGTGCCGATGATTATGTGACGAAACCATTTAGCATCAGGGAGGTCATGGCTAGAATAAAGGCCAGACTAAGAAGAAAGATTCCAGAACTAACGGTTCCAGAAGAAGGTGGAGATCAGCTTAGAGAAGGCAATCTTGAAATGGATTTAAAGAAATATGAGGTTTCAAAAAATGGTGAAGTCATAGAACTGACTCTAAGAGAATTTGAACTTCTTAAATTCTTATGGCAATCAAAAGGTGAAGTGTTTACAAGAGAAGACTTACTGACTAAGGTATGGGGATATGAGTACTATGGTGATGTAAGAACAGTAGATGTCACCATTAGAAGATTAAGAGAAAAGATAGAAGATGACGCCTCAAAGGCAAGTTTTGTCTTAACGAAAAGAGGTGTAGGCTACTATTTTAGAGGCTAGCCTATGAAAACCAGTATTCAGAAGAAGATTGTTTTAATTTACTTATGCACAATTATTATTATTATGCTTGTAAGTGGTACATATATTGTTTATAGAACAGAGGCAAGAGATTATGCAAATATTCAACAGACCATAGAAAATATAGCTGAAAATATTGTAAATAGCGGTAATAAAGACTTAAACGAAGCAACTAATAATATTGCAAACTACGAAACTTATATATTAAGTCCAGAAGGTATTATAGAAAGCTCTAATAATCGTAGAGCGACTATAGGAAGTAAGCAAGATTCAGCAGTCGTAATAGAGACAAGAAATACGAAAAAGAGTGCTACATCACCCATTAAGCATTTTTCTAGTCTTAGAAGTAGTAGAGATGGGTATTTAGACCACGCAAGACCAGTATTAGATGAAAACAGTGGTGAGATTGCGTATATTGTTTATGTACGAGCTAAAACATCAGATGTTTATGATAATATGATGAGTATTATTAGAATCATTGGTATAGCCCTTGTGCTTGCCATGGGGATAACGGGTATTTGTGGTATTGTCTTTTCTAATATGATTACAGCACCAATCAAGGCACTTACTAAGAACTCTAAGAAATTAGCAGCAGGAAATACCATTAAGCGTATTCCTGTGGAGGCAAGCGATGAGATTGGTGAACTCACACAAAGCTTTAACTATATGGCTAGCCAGCTAAGTGCGACAATGGAAGTCGTTACAAGTGAGAAGAATAAACTAGAAAAAATCTTTGAACATATGGCAGATGGTGTCATGGCCTTTAATAGACAAGGGATTTTAATTCACGTCAACTCTGTATGCTATGAAATGCTAGGAAAAGAAAAGATGGGACCTAATTTTGAGGTGATTTTCGAGAATTTGGGACTACCTGTGGAATTTGAAAAGCTTCTTTTAGGAGAACGCTATGAGAGCTCAGATGAATATGCCATTATAGATGATAAGTATCTTAAGATACAGTTTGATATGTATCTGAACTCAAAAGGGGAACCTGATGGTTTAGTTGTCGTGATACAAGATGTGACTAAGCAGCAGAAATTAGACCAGATGAGAAAAGAATTTGTGGCTAATGTCTCTCATGAGCTAAGAACACCACTAACAACTGTAAAGATTTATACAGAAACACTTATTGATGGTGCCATAGATGATAAAGAAAATGCCATGCATTTCTTAGGCGTGATGGAGAAAGAAGCAGACCGTATGACAGCCCTTGTTCAGGACTTATTAGAATTATCTAGAATTGATAATAAGCAAATTCAACTGCAATTTGTTTTATTAGACTTAAAAGATATTATAGAAGAAGTGCTAGAAGCACAACATGTACATATTGGAAAGAAGGGTCATACACTAAACGTAAGCTATGATGAGAATGACTCATACTTTATTACAGGAGATGCCTTTAGAATTAGGCAGATTTTACATAATATCCTTTCTAATGCGATTAAATATACGGAGGATGAGGGAAGCATCAGTGTTTCTATGAAAAAACAACGAGGAAAGATTGAAATTCGTATAAAAGATACAGGAATGGGTATTCCACAAGAGGACATTGAGCGTATCTTTGAAAGGTTTTACAGGGTAGATAAAGCACGTTCTAGAAAGTTAGGAGGAACAGGTTTAGGCTTATCTATTGCAAAAGAGTTAATGATACTTCATGGAGGAGATATTCAGATTGAAAGTGAAGTAGGAAAAGGCACGATGGTATTGTTAATTTTTAATGAAGCAATGTAAATAGCTAGGTAAGAAGA
>JAHLFQ010000121.1 GCA_018883705.1 Candidatus Cellulosilyticum pullistercoris | reverse complement strand
TGGGTAGATTTTGTACTCAGAGAAAATCCTTATTTAAAACAACTTTTTATCATAGGTATTTCAAAACAATATGTTCCCAAAAATTATGGTGATTTTGGAAAAGAAATATTCTTTTTTACAGATGAAGAGGTCAAAAAAAGAGGCTGGTTAGAACAATTAAACTCAGCCATTCAATTTCCTTTATATATTTCTATTGATAAGGATGTCTTTTCACAAGAATTTGTTCATACGAATTGGGATCAGGGGTCTATGAATCAACAACAAATTCAAATGTTTTTTGAGAAAGTCGCTTTAAAACATCAAATGATTGGTGGAGATATCTGCGGAGAATGTTCAAAGGATTTTATAAATCCTGATTATCATATTAGTCAGCAGCTTAATGGAAAAATGAATGAATATTTAATGGACTGCTTTCAGTCCTATTCTCAAAAACTGATTCAGCATCATTAACACATGACTACTAATTAGGAAACGCTGGCATTGGCTGAAGCTTGTGAAGGTTTATTTGATGCAGATATTTAATTTTTTCCTCTATCGCTGCGTCCTCACAATGCCCAGATACAAGATACTCATCTAGCATTTCATAAGAAAATCCCAATTTTTCTTCATCCGTACAACCGCTTAAGCCATCGGCAGGTGTTTTGTATACCAACTCTTTAGGTAGTCCAAGAGCTATGCCAAGTTGGCGAACTTCTTGTACAAGTAAATTAGCAAATAAACTAAAATCACCTGCCATATCACCATATTTTGTAGAATACCCCACATAATCTTCAGAACGATTACAGGTATTAACAACACGGCCACCCTTTGAGAGACTTTGAGCGACCGCATAAAGAGTCGTCATACGAACACGCGCTGGAAGATTAATTTTGGCATCATTAGAAAGTTGATTATTCCTACAAACTGTAGCATATTCTTTAGAAGAAGTGATCACTTTTTCTGAAGCGTTTACCACCTCAGAAATATCAATTTTGATGGATTGAATCTTTAAGATATCAACAAGTTTCTCTGCATCAGCAATATCTGGCTGTATGCCATTGGGCATCAATACCCCCACTACTCGGTCAGGCCCTAGTGCTTGAGCACAAATAGCAGCCGCAACGCTGGAATCTTTCCCTCCAGAAAGCCCAATCACAGCATAGCAATCTTTTCCATTTGCTTCAAAATAGTCACGTACCCAATCTATCATTTCTTTCTTTGTTTGTTCTGGATTACAAAGCATCATCATGCCCTCCTCTCTTTTTCCCCGTCTCAAAAAGCAGACTCATTTTTAGCTCATAATAGGCTGGACTCATATCAAGATAATGCCTATGAGGATTTTCAAATCGTTGCTCCTCCTGCCAGATTTCTGTCTCCAGCTGTTTTCTAACATATTGTCTGATAGACTCTAAGCTTTGGCGTTCCCCGACAAATTTTCCGTCTCGTATAACAGGTTGTTGTAATTCTTTCGCCGTACAATTTGTAAAATATCGATTTTTCCAAGGCTCTTTTGGATCAACATATCGATATGGCTTACTTAAATCAGGTGTTTCTGATGCCAATGTAATTAAGTCGGCAATGGCATTTCCTTCTTCATTATAGATACGGTAAACTTTTTTTCTTCCTGGATTTGTAATTTTCTCTACGGTTTCTGACACTTTGATGCGTGGCACACATACGCTATCTTTTTCCACTCCTGCTATTTTATAGACAGCGCCAAAAGTAGAATCACTTTTAGCCGTAATCAATCGTTCTCCAACTCCAAAGGCATCAATGCAACCACCTTGTTCCAAAATGGAACGGATCGTATATTCATCCAGGCTATTAGAGGCCATTATTTGGCAATCTGTTAAACCAGCTTCATCTAACATCATGCGTACCTTTTTGGATAGATAAGCAAGGTCACCAGAATCCAATCTTACACCCTTTAAACGTTTTCCCATGGGATGAAGTATTTCTTTTGCAGTACGAATGGCATTGGGCACTCCGGAATTTAGCACATCATATGTATCCACTAATAAGACGGCTGCATCTGGATAGTTTTTAGCATATTTGCAAAATGCGGTATATTCGTCATCATAATACATCACCCAACTATGTGCCATGGTACCACTTAGTGGCATCCCAAACTCTTTTCCTGCCATAATAGTAGCTGTACTATCTGCGCCACCAATATAAGCAGCCCTTGCACCATAAACAGCTGCATCAATATTATGGGCACGTCTTGCACCATAATCAGAAATCCTTCGTCCAGCAGCAGCTCTTACGATACGAGCTGCTTTTGTGGCAATTAGAGATTGATGATTAATTTGTGTAAGAAGGACTGTTTCTATAATCTGAGCATCTAGTAAAGATGCCGTTACTGTCAAAATCGGTTCATCTGGATACATAATGGTTCCTTCTGGAAATGCATCCATATCACCACGGAAACGATATGTTTTTAGATAGTCTAAAAATTCTTCTTGGAACAGCCCGAGAGAACGAAAATACTTAATATCTTCCTCATCGAAATGAAGGCCCTCAATATACTCAATAATCTGCTCTAATCCTGTAAAGATGGAAAACCCACCACCGTCTGGATTTTTTCGATAAAACACATCAAAGGTAACCTTATTAGATGCATCACCATCTGAAAAATAACCATTAGCCATAGTCATTTCATATAAATCCATGAGCATGCTGATATTACGTTTTTCAAACTGCATCATATAACTCCTCCTCTCTTAACGTGAATTAAGCAACTTTCCATGGTCTGTAATGCCGCCTCATGTTTCTCATTTGTTATGCCTGCACAACAGGTCGCATCTACATAAATCGGTACTTCTGGTAAATAGGCTTTTAGAAGCAGCGCATTGGAAACCACACATGCATCCGTACAAAGACCAATCAGTTCAATTTCCTCAATAGGCGTTTGGCAATGGGTTTTGGCTAAATCTTGTGCCAATCTAATAGAACCAAAAGTGGGCTTTAAGTAGATGGCTCCATTTCGTTCCGATTGAATTTGTAATATTTCCTTAATGGGCTGCCACCCCCATGAATCTGTAATACAGTGTGGAACTGGAATCATTTTCCCTTCCTGAGTAGACAGATAGTCTTTCGAATGGGTATCCAAAGTCAAAACAATATTGCCTTGATACTCACGCATCTTTTTTAACACCGGTTCCACAATAGCCTGTGCTTGTGGTGTTCCCATAGAACCAGTAATAAAATCATTTTGCATATCCACAACAATCAAATAACGATTTGGCATTAGAACCTTTGGAAATCCCATCATCTTAGTCACAAGCCACTTGGCAAAATCTTTCAACCCTCTAGCTTCCTTTGTTCGGAGCATTGTTTCTTCTAGCCCATTTGCTGCAAGACGAAAACGGTCTAAGGCATCTGCATCTTTAAAAATGTCATAGAGTAAAATAGTACTATCTAAGGCTTTTTCTGAGATTTTCTTTGTACTTATGTTATCTGCTATATCATGAAATGCCATCACTAAATAAGCTCTCTCGTCAAAAGATAGGCCATGAGCCAAGCAATATTGCTGATAATACTCTGCCCCTCTTTGTCCATGCCCTCTATCCATCCAGTCATTTTGTCTACGAGAATCATGAAAAACTGCTGCAGCTCCTAAAACTTCTATATCACTTTCAGAAAGCCCCATACGATTGGCAATTACCAGTGCATAAAGTAGCACGCGGGCACAATGTTCTTTCGTATGTTTTTGGCTGTCTTTTAAGGAAAAGGAAACTTCCCTTTCCATAAACTGATACCATTTATAATAGGTATCTTTGATTTTTTCCCATTCAGGTAGCTTCTCTTGATAAATCTCTTCCAATTATTTCACCTCCGCTTTTAAAATCCCTTCCAATGCAGATGCAATATCTCCGTCAATACCGATAGATTTTTGAGAGATTTCTTGTGGAATGTAAATTTCTCCTTTATTAAAGGTAATATAAGTGGCCTGAGGTTCAGATGCAGTCAATCGCATAAGCGGCTCCTTAATCATCTGATTGCGCCATCCTATACCTAATTCTAAAATCACGAGTTTCTTGCCATGATATTTTTGAATAAATCTTGAATAAGCGTGCATTTTATTTTTAAAATCATTGGTGTGGAAAAAGTCATTACTATCAGCAGTGTTGGTTGTCATTGGTCCTTCGCATTTTGGACAACGTGGCAATAGATGAGAAGGAATAGAGCCTTTTTGCTCTACTTCTGCCATGCTAAGAATCGCCTCACGATTATCGTAAATATCTTCACAGCATCTGTTTGCACATCGAAATTGAGTCATTTTCCCTTCCATTTCAAAAACTTGGTCTTGCATAAACCCTACAGGTACAAAATGATCTTCTGTATTAGAGGTAAGCACAAAATAATCTTTCTTCTCTACAATCTCATAAAGATTTTTCATCATTTGGCTTGGTTGTTCCAGATAAGACTTTTTACTAATGAGGCGACTAAAAAATCTCCATTTTTCTTCTTCTTTTGGAAAATAGTAAAAAGCGCCTTGTAAAACACTACGAATCCCATACTTTTCTCTAAAGTCACCAAAGTTTTCTTTAAACCATTCGTTATCTGCAAAAATGTTATATCCCTCTGATATGGATAAACCGTTGCTTGCTCCAATTAATATAGCATCTGCCTCTTGAATCTTTTCTTTAACTTTCTGATATAGACTTTCCATTATTGAATCATCCTTTCTTAGTTTAAACTGGCTACTGCATCTCTAAGTACCACAGCAATATCTTCTTTTATTGCAGCACCTTTATTCGTTAGTTGGACTGGTAACAACGCATCTTTTGGATTGATTGTAATGTAATAGGCCTGTGGTAGATTGTAGGTCAGATTCCAGAATGGTTCCTGAATAAACATCGGCGTCATTCGACCTACTCCTAACTCAAGGAATAAGATTTTCTTGTCTCGATACTTCTCAATAAATTCATTAATCTTTCTATATTCGTCTCGATACTTAGCCCCTTCAAGAAAAGTATAGCCTCTTACCCAAGGCTCCATTTCTGCGCCACATTTTGGACAACGAGGAATCAATTCTGTAGGAATTTCTAAGTTTTCATCAATTGCAGCATTCATTTTATAAACCATGTCTTTATTGTAATAAATTTCGTCATGGCATGGACGGCTACATTGGTAATATTGAGAATCTCCCTGAATCGCGCTTAACTTTTCTTCTGGGACAACACCATTAAATTGAAAATCTTGATTCGTTGTCATGACATGGTAGTTCTTACCTTCTAATAAGCTCATTAAATCATAATATGGTTTTCCAGTTTCACATTCATATTCCAGATAACCTAAGCGAGCTAAAAAGGCCCAGCGTGCTTCACTAGACGGGTAACGATGATAAAAACCGTTAAAAGCCCCAATAAATCCATACTTTTTATGAAAGTCACCAAAGTATTTTTCAAAGTAAGCATCGTTACTATAAAAGAAATTATAACCACAAGCAACAGACATTCCTGCTGCTGCCCCCACAAGAATGGCATCTGCTTCTTTAATTTTATTTAGCAGCAGTTCAACGTTTTTCTGATGTTCAGTCTGAATCATATTTGACATTCTCCTTTAAGCATGTTATTTTAATAATTACAACGTATTGCACAGTATAACATGTAATTTTATAAATTGCAACTATGTTTTTAAATTTAATTAGGAGAGTAATGTCATATGAAATATTCTACAAAAGTTAGTGATGCCGTTCATACGTTAGTGTTAATCTATCTGAGTGATAATCAACCATTATCCAGCACAGACATCTCAGTCAGTATCAAGACAAATCCCGCTTATATACGCCAGCTGATGGCCAAACTGAAAACCGCCGGACTGCTGCAAAGTACAAGAGGACAGGCAAATCCTTCCCTAACTCGCCCACCAAAACAAATTACTTTACTTGATGTCTATCGAGCTATGGAAGGCAATAAGCCGCTTTTGCATCAGGACACACATACCAATCCAGAATGTGGAATCGGGGTTAATGTCCAACTTGCTCTAAGAGATTGTTTTGATCAGGTACAGCATAGAGCAGAGATGGAAATGCAGAGTATCACGCTACAAGAAGTAATCGAACGCTATCAGGAAAAGATTTCTCTATTAGTCAAAGATGAGTAATCTGTTTTATTTATTTTTTCTTATTTTAGCTTTAGACACAAAAAAACGCCAAAAACCTTGATTTTACAAAGTTTTTTGGCGTTTTTGATTCACGTCGCTAAGAGGATTTGAACCTCCGGCCTACCGCTTAGGAGGCGGTCGCTCTATCCAACTGAGCTATAGCGACATTTATATGAGATAAATGTTTATATTTATCTCAATTATTATACTACAATTTTAATGGCTTTTCGTCAAGTATTATTTACCCCTACCATGCAATCTATCCTATGAATGGGGACTATATAAAAAGCCGCAATCTCATATTTTATACGGACTACGGCCTTTTTTAATACACTTTACTTATTAATCTATGACAATGGTCCCTTGTAGCCAGCATGTGCCCATAAAGCGCATGCCTATAGTTGGATAGCCTACAAGTTGTTTTTTATTAATCATCACTTCAAGTGGCATATCATTAACATCTAAGGTAAAGAGATACATTTCTTCACCTGTTCTGCTATTTCTTCTTGTATCAATACTTGTAATTTCACCTAAAATGGCATAGGTTGCATCTACTAGAGTCGTTGGAATAAAGTAGCCACTCATAATCGTTAAAAAGTCTTCTTCATATAAACGTGCTTTAAGAAGGTCGTCCATTTCCTTTTCTTCTTCTTCAAGCTGCATTTTAGCTTCTTCATCGCCTTCTCTTGCTTTCTGAAGCATCACTTTAATCTTTTCTTTTTCTTCTTTTTGAGCTGTGAGATCTTCCTCATCTTGTTCTACTGGAAGGACGATGGTTCCTTCCATAGCTAACGCTGCTACTTTGATCTGATTAAAGTCTTGCCTATGCGCTGCTGCCTCTGTGTATTCAATTACATTTTGCAACCAGAAAATGAACTGGATACCTGTTTCTTTTTCTTCACAAATAGCATAATAATTATATTCATCATCTATTTCCTCAACAGATAACTCTTCTACATTTAACGTATAGCGTGTATTTAAATAAGGTTCACATTGTTCCACTTCAATGCTAGTTTCTTCCTTAGCATTTTTCTGACCTTCTTCTGGACGCACAACAATTCGAACCATTACATACGTATCTTTACCAAATTCTTTTATATATTCTGCTATAATAGCCTTATTTTTATTTCGACTTACTTGCTGTTTAGTTGGTTTTTCTAAAATTTCTCCCACGAGTTCTTCAATCGTATACTTCTTATCTATCTCAGAAAAACCTATTGCTGTAATCGGAGACTCCATGCCCATCCCCCTCTCTATCATTTCCTATATTATATATCAATCTACCTTTAAATCCTAGAACTATTATTACTATATCAGCTATTCCTCCTTCTGTATACGCTAAATAGTCGTTAATCCGTTCTTATTCTAATATATATCCAAAATCTTTTTACTTATTCCTTGTACTTGCTAGCTACTCTCTTCTCTTTTTCTTCTAGAATCACTCTAGTGCCCAAATCAATAGCCTCGTCCATCATTCATTCTATGTGATTAATCTGAAGATATGATGAATCAGACTTAAATACTGACAACAAGAAGATTCTAGCTGCTACAGCAATATAAAAAATCCCGAAGTACTGACCTTCGGGATTTTTATATGGATAAGTTACTATTTGCTTTTATTTAAGCTAAACCATTGATGACATCACTAAATTCATCTGGATAGTTTGTAATAACTGCATCTACACCTAATTCTTTTACTTTTTTCATATCAGCTTTTTCATCTACAACCCAAGCAGTTACTTTTCTACCCATACTGTGAATTGTATCTACTGCTTCTTGTGTTAATTGTGTATAGTCACAAGAAAGAGAATCTGCATAACGATAATCACGAATATCCCATCTCATTTCTTTGCTAAGTAAAGCAGTTTTAATAGATGGTGCAATTTCTTTAATACGTTTTAAAGTTTCTACGTTATAAGAAGATATAATCACTTTATCTTCTGCACCTACTAATTTTACACGATCAAGAACTTCTTCTTCAATAGCTTCATAATTTTCATCACTATCTTTGATTTCGATAAAAAGTCTTACATTATATTTTTTAACAAGCTCAAGTGCTGATTTAATACAAAGAATTTTTTCACCTTTATATTTTTCGTCATATTTAACGCCTGCATCAAATTCTAAAAGTTCTTCTAATGTATAGTCTTTAATATATCCTGTTCCTGTTGTTGTACGGTCAAGTTTACTATCATGAATAATAACAATTTTGTTATCTTTAGTCATGTGTACGTCTACTTCAATACCATCACAGTACCCTTCTGTTAAAGCTTTTGCGAAAGCGATATTTGTATTTTCTGGATATCTACCACTAAATCCTCTATGAGCAATATTTAATACTCTGTTCATTACGCCCTCTCCTTTCATCGTAGATACAAATTAATATTTACCTCGACTTTATTATATATCATTTTTATTTATAGTTCTAATAAAGTTTGCGATTAATTGTTATTATTTATAATTGTCTTCCAACTAGATGCTTTTCCACAGTTTGGACATACCGGATCTTCTTTCCAATCCATATAATTTGAGAAATTCGGCATAAATCCAGCAGCAAATCCTGGATACATAGGCACTTGTCCCATAACGTCTATCATATCTCTTTCCACTTTGCGATACCCACAACTACTACATCTATATTCCTGCACACAGATTCCTCCTCTTCTAAACTGATGCTTATCAGATTTATTTTTTGAAAATGTGGTCAAAAATATACAGCTATATTTAAAAGTTTTTATAACGAGCATAATAAAAAGCAAATAGAGGTACTATTTGCTTTTTTAAACTTATTTTCCTATTTAAACTGAATAGTAGGTGTTTCATTTGTGATTTTATCAAAGACAAATCCTTTTTTTCTAAGTCCTTCAACAATTTGTGGCAGGGCCTCTACTGTTGTTGTTTTGGCTGCTGCATCATGCATTAAAATAATAGCTTCTTTTTTATTTGCCGCACCATTTAATACCGAATTAATAATCACATTCTTATCTTGATGGCTAGCAGAAGCATCCATTGAATCCACGTTCCAATCAAAGTATGTGTAGCCTGCTTCATTAATGGTTTCAATAATTTGGTCCATTAAGCCTTCACCACCGTAACGTTGGCTTACTGTATTGTTAGAACCACCAGGGAAGCGCATAATCGTTGGTCTTACACCTGTTACTTTCTCTAAGTGATTAGCAAGTGTATTAATATCCTCCATAAAAGTATCTACGCTTTGATAAATCCCTTTGTAATCGTGTGTATTAGAATGAATTGCCAAAGTATGACCTTCATCTACAATACGTTTATAAATATCATCCATGTTATCTTTACCAATTACAAAGAAGGTAGCTTTAATATTGTTTGCTTTTAAGAAGTCTAAGATTTTAGTCGTATTATCACTTGGACCATCATCAAAGGTTAGATAAGCATACTTTGTCTCTGTATTTGCCATAGTAGCTGCCAGTTCTGGATTTTTTTCTTTTGCTTTATTTAAATCTGCTTTCAGTGTTTCTAGTTGTGTATTTAAGGTTTCTACTTGAACTCCTAAATTTTCTAAAATTTTAGCTTGTTCCTCTTTTGATGCTTGCACTTTGGCCATTGTCTCTTTAACTTCATTTAATTTAGTAACTTTCCCTGGTATTTTCATACCTAATGTTACTGTACCCATTGTAAAAACAGTTCCTAACGCCAGAAATAAGATAGTTCTTTTTGCTTTTGATTTTCTCTTACTATATCCCATGATTTCACCTTCTATACTTCTTAATGATCTTACCTTATTTATTTTGAGTTTCTTTCATTGAATCTGGAATGACTACTGGTTCATATTTAGAAAGCTCACCTTGAATGGCATCCAATTGATTTTTATATTCAGTTTCCTGCTTTTTGATTGCTTCAGCTTGCTCTTGTAAGATTGTCAATTCATCTGACAAAGTCGTAATAGCCGCTTCATTTTTGTGGATACTACCATTAATATAAATAAACACACCTACTAATACAGTAGTTGTAATAAAAGTTCCAATTGTCAACACGACTAATCCTTCAAATAAATAGTTCTTCCTTCTTCTTCTAGTGCTAAATGTACTTCTTCCCATCTGTTCCTCCCTATCAACTCTCTAATTCTGCTACATGTCTATACGCACTTTGTTTACCTATGTACCCATTTTCTAGATAAAATAAATGTAGCTCATTCTTCCAGTATACTACCTTTTTCGTGTATTTTAAACAAGACTTACTAAATATCATCTGGAAAATTCTACAAATTCTTAGATAAGCAAGCACTTATTCTGTGATAAAAGAATTTATTCTTTATCATAGATTAGGTATAATCATAGATTATGTCTAATCATAGATTATACCTAATCAACGTTTTATTAATCTGGTATGTTTTTCCTGACATGTATGATTATTTATTAGACATAAAAATGGCTCTTTAAGTTTCATAAAAACAAAAAAAAATATTATGTGATAGAAAAGTGGCATGGTCCTATCCTATAAAAATAAAATCACCGACTCATGCATCCTATAATGAGCCAGTGATTTTTTCTAAAACTTTAAATCAATCCTTCATGCTTAAGAAACTCTTTAGCGACTTGTGAAGGTGATTCTTGTAATTCATCTACTTTATAATTCAGTTCCATCATCACCTCATTTGTAAGATGCTCTCCTAATTCTTGTATGATTTCAGTGATTTCAGGATACT
>JAHLFQ010000120.1 GCA_018883705.1 Candidatus Cellulosilyticum pullistercoris | reverse complement strand
ACCTTCAAACAAGCCTTCACGCCACATATTATTGAAGGTATCAAATCTTCGAAATACGATATAGGTTTCTGTTCCTATGTGGAAGATGAACCTCTAATTCACTTTGAACCTATTTGTGAACAAGAACTAGTTGCTATCGTACCTCCATCACATCCTCTTGCTGATTTAGAGCATATCAACCTAAATCAATTAGAACCCTATCCTTTCGTAGGCTATGCCAAAGAAAGTGGGTTAGGAAAACTTACGCGCCAAATTTTTAAAGAAGCAAATCTGGAGCCTCATTTTATCTGTGAAGGAGAAGACGAGACCGCCCTATTAGGACTCGTTGCGCAAAATTTTGGTGTATCTGTCATTGCTAAAACCGAAGCTCTTAATCATATTAATGTTAAAGTTATTCCTCTTAACCATCCACACCATACACGTATTATTTACCTAGCTTATATGAAAAATCGTTTTCTTCCCCCTATTGTTCAAAGCTTTATTGACTACGTGAAAGTCCATACTCAAATCTAAGTAACTATATCTCTGATTTATTCTAATAACTATTACGCTAGTTAATGTAGAGACCAAAAAAGGAGAATCCTTGTTAACTTTAACAAGGTATTCTCCTTAATAACGGTATAACTTATTTTCTAGCTTTATGAGTAGTATACTTCCTTATCTAAGCTTCCTTCTGACGCAGCTACAACAACTGCTGTTGCTGCATCTCCTGTAACATTTAAACTTGTGGTTACCATATCAACAGGCCTATTAATAGCAATGATTAAGCTATAAGCAATAATAGTTGCTGGATTATTATAGCCCATAGAATTTAAAACTGAAAATAAAATAATAGCAGATGCTCCTGGCGCTGCAGGTGTCCCTACGGATGCAATCAGTGCTAGCACTGCAATGACTATGATATTCTTAAGTTCTAAGCTATATCCCGAACTTGCAGCAATAAAAATCGTAGCAATAACCTGTGTAATAGCTGTACCATTCATATTAACAGTCATACCTAATGGTAAGATAAATGCCGCAATATCTTTATCTACACCTAATTCACCAACTGTAGTTCTTTCATTTAATGAAAGTGCTGCTGCTGAAGAGTTCGCCGAAAAACCTAGTAAAGCAACTTTAGCAATTTTTTTCATAAAAACAAATGGATTTAACCCAGTTGCCAAAAAGACATATAGCGGATAAGCAATTATTAAATAAGCCAGTGCTGTCCCACAGGTAGTTAAAACGTAAACTAAAGCAGGTTTTAAGTGCTCAATACCATATACCGCAAATGTACGTGTAATTAAAATAAATACGGCTATCGGACTAAACTTTAAAATTACAAAGTTTAAAAAGATATTAATTATTTTATTAACATCCAATAAAATATTTTTTAATACCTTAATATCTTCTCCCCCTGCATTAATACAAAGTCCTGTGACTACTGCTAAAAATACTACCGCTAATACGCGCCCATTATTTGTTAAAACATTAAAAATATTATTAGGCACAGTATCTACAATAACCATTAACGGATTTTGTCCTGTTGCCACTTCTACATTTGTGCTTCCTTCAAGCGCTACATTAAAAAGTCCCAACTTATAAACAGTATAACCAACAGTTCCCGCTGCAACTAACGCAAATACAGATGTTGTTAAAAATCCTAATAAAGTCTTTCCTGACAGTCTTCCTAATTTTTTTGTATCACTAATATGGCACATTGCTATAGCAATAGAAGAAAATACCATAGGTATAATAATAAGTTGCAATGCGTTAATAAATAATTGTCCTAGTATATAAAAGATTCCAATACCATTTACTTCTGTACTGATATCAACAAAAAACAATCTATTAATCTGTTCCCAAAGGGGCTCTTTTCCCTGAGCTATTAAATATTCTCTAAAGAAGATAAGTAGAGTTCCCACTACCACAGCAAGTACTAAAGCTATGGTCATATGAATTGCTAGTCGATTTGAATGCTTCCGGCTCCCCTTTAAACTATCCCTTTTCATCATAACTGATCCTCCTTGCTTACCTTATAGATTTATGAATAAAACTATTTATCTTAGACTATCCTTTTCAAAATAAAAGAAGGATAGTTTATCTCTAACGGATTTATGATAAACTACCCCCAATTATATTATTCGTTTTTCGGTTAAGACCTATGCTTTTTTTATCACCTTATTGTAACGATAGTTTACAATAAGTGCAAGAACTACACCTACGGCTGTAATTGCGATATCTAGAAGAATAATATGGCTTACATTTTTCGCTGCAAGTACTCCACAAATTGATGGAATAACAAATGATGAAATACTTGATGCACTATATACAAGTCCTGTAATAGTTCCTTTATTAACTGGGAATAACTCCGCCATTGATGTAAGTGCTAATTGAAGTACCCCACCCGCTGCTGTAAATCCAATCACAAATGCTGCAATTTGACATACTAACACACTTGGGAACATGTAAAGAATCACTAACATCACTAATGAAATAAGTGGATATACAAATACGAAACGAACTTGTTTAATCCATTTAGCTACTAAAGTAGATGTGATAAATACTGAAAATAATGATCCTGTGCTGTAAAGACTTACTAACATGTTCGCTGATGATTCACTCATTCCTGCTGCACCTTCTGCATAACTTGGAAGCCATGAAGCAATAATTTGGAAAGTTGTTGTTGCTGTAAATCCAATGATAATAAGTGCGATACCCTCAATCCACATATTAGACTTTGGTACATCTTTTACTTCCATCTTCTCTTCTGTTACTTCTGCTTCTACAGCCTGAAATGCTGGGAATGGTGCTCTTAAAATAATAAGACCACAGATTACTAATATCACTACGCAGAAGATAAATGAGTAACCATAGTACATATTATTAGCTACTAAGAAACTAAGGATAATCGGAAGTAATGATGAACCTGCAGAAATAAAGGCTTTAAGCATAACACTTGCTGAACCTTGCGCTTTTGGGAAACATTCCATAAGTGCTGGATAAGTTCCTGCATCCAAGAATGAGTTTGCCATACCTGCAAGTAGACCACAAATAAATGCGATTTTTACACTAGGTGACATCAAGATTCCAATAAAGAATGCAATATAAGTTATAATCCCTAAAAGAACGAATGGTTTTCTTCCATATTTATCTGATAACTTACCAGAAATGAATAATACAATAAAACGCCCAAGTCCAAGTGATGAAATAACCATCCCTATACCAGCTGCATCCGTTGCCCATTGAGCCATTAATGCAGTTTTATTTTGAGCAATGATAATTCCCCCCATACCATGTACGAAATATGCTAAGTACATAGCAAAAGCTGCAAGTAAATACTTGTTTTTAAATAATTTGTTTTCCATGAGAATATACTACCTTTCTCTTTCGTTATTTTTTTGTCAATTTATATTAAAATAAAAGAATGACCAAAGTTCTTTTTCAAGTTAAATTTTTGTCAATCTAAGGCAAATGATAGGGGACAAGCCTCTTGTCCCTTATCTTTTAAATTCATTAATTTAATACACCCATTTTTTCAAGTGTTAAAAGAATATTACGTCCTTCTTCAATACCAGCTAAAATCTTTCTCGCTCTAAGGCTATCACCGATATTTAATACTTTTACCCCTTTATTTGTAAAGTACTCTTTAAGTTCTGTTACATGCGCATTTTCAGCTCTCATACCAAGACAAATACAAGCAAGATCATACTCTAGCGTCATGTCGTTACCCTCTGCATCTTGGCAAAGCATTGCTTTATCAGTAAGTTCAATAAGCGAAGTACTTGTAAGTGCTTGTACATCATGCTTTTTAATCATTTCAAGCATTCCTTTACGAGATACAGGGTCAAGGTCTTGCCCTACTACTGGAAGTCTTTCCAAAATAGTAACAATCGCACCTTGCTGAGAGAAATACTCTACGCAATCAAGACCTACCGCTCCTGCTCCAGCAATTACAACACGTTTACCTTTCATATTCGGTACTTTATCTAGGTTAGCAAGTAATTTAGTGATTGTATACACATTTTCATTATTTAAGTTTTTGTCAAAACCTTTGATTGGTGGTAAAAGTGGCACTGAACCTGTTGCATTCACCACAATATCAGGTTTGAACTGCTCTACTTTTTCAATAGTTGCTTCTGTATTGGTACATACAAAAAGATTTTTTAGGTCTTTTCCACGTTCTTCTAAGTAATCTACAAAGAATTGTACTTTATTCTTATCTGGGAATTTAGCAATTTCACGTGCTAAACCACCTGTTTGCTCATTCTTTTCAAGAAGTACTGTGTTACATCCAACTTCTGCTGCTGTACATGCTGCTTCAAGCCCTGCTGTACCACCACCGATAACAACAACATTAGTTGTTTTGTTAACCTTACGACTTCTGTACTCATTTTCATTAATAAGGTCTGGGTTTACTGTACATGTAATTGGTCTATTCATGTAGACACGATTTGTAATACATCCAATATTACATGAGATACATTTGCGAAGTAATCTTTCATTACCAGTTGCTACTTTATTCACCCATTCTGGTTCTGCAATAAGACCACGCCCCATCCCAATAAGGTCTGCTTTTCCCTCTGCAAGTACTTTTTCAGCTACTTCTGGTGATCTAAATGACCCAACTGTCATAGTTGGTTTATTGAATTTTTCCTTAACCGCTTTCGCCTGATCCGCTCTCCATCCTTCTTCAAGTCCCATAATATCTACTTGAAGATGAATTGTATCATTAACAGCTGCTGAAACATCATACATATCAACATATTCATCAAGGTATGTGAGCATTTCAAGCGTTTCATTAAGGTCACGACCTTTTTCCATAAACTCATCGCCAGATATTCTAAGAATAATTGGGAAGTTTGGTCCTACTGCTGTTCTAATTTCTTCAAGAACAAGTTTTGTAAAACGTGCTCTATTTTCTACTGAACCACCAAATTCATCTGTTCTATCATTCGTAAGTGCTGACATAAATTGAGCTAATAAGTAAGAGTGTCCACCGTGTACTTCTATTGCATCAAATCCAGCCATCTGAGCTCTTCTAGCCGCAGTCCCGAATTTTTTAACAATACCATGAATTTCCTCTACTGTTAATGGTCTAGGAGGTACACCACCTTCTTTAGAAGGAATATTAGAAGCTGATGCTGCTTGTAATCCTTCAATACGTTCAGATACAGCAGATGCTCCTGCATGACTAAGTTGAAGGGCAATTTTAGCACCGTGTCTGTGTACACGATCTGTTAATCTTACTAATTTTGGAATATATCTATCATGATCAATGCGAATTTGTGTTGTTCCGTTAGAACCAAGCGGATAATCAACATTGATATTTTCTACGATAATAAGGCCTGTACCGCCTTTAGCTCTTTGCTCGTAGTATTTTATATGTTCATCTGTGAATTCACCTGTTGCCGCAGCAAAGTTTGTACCCATTGGTGTCATCACAACTCTATTATCTATTGTTAAGTTCTTAATTGTAATTGGACTTAAGAGATGAGTATAATGTGTGTTTGCCATTTTCTTATCCTCTCATGTTTACATTATGATAAATTTTGTTTGTTAAAACTTAAACTAACTAATATGAGTATAAGAAAGTTTTTCTATTATGTCAACCTTAATTTATGAAATTTCTTAGTTTTTTCTCGTTTGAAATGAAAAATAACTGAAATAATAAGTACTTTTTTCACTTATTTTAGCTTAATTTAATTTATTTTATTTTTTATTTGTTAATTTTTATACATTTATAGTGTCAAAGTAGTTTACAGCGTACTCTTCAGCCCTTTACAAGCTTTGAAATACCATCTATTCTAATCTTAATTATTATATTTTCCTTCTTACAGATCCACTTAATAGACTTAACACAAAATATAGTGTTATACTATAAACATAAATTACGTTAAATTATATATATGAGGATTAAGCAAATGAGTAAAGTAACCATCCATGATGTTGCTACATTAGCAGAAGTTTCTCCAGCTACTGTTTCTAGAGTTCTAAACGGTGCAAGTGTTAAAGAAGACCTTGCCAAAAGAACCTACGATGCTATTGAAACATTAGGGTATCAAGTTAAATCAAGAAAAAAACATAATGCAAAAGAAAATGTCTTCCTTATAGGTGTCATCGTTCCTGATATAAGCAGTCCTTTCTACTCTGAAATTATTTCAGGTATCTTGAAGGAGTCATTCATTTATGGCTACGAGGTAGTCATTAAATCTAGCGAAAGTTTACAACAGCGAGAGAAAGAATGCTTAGAGCAATTAGCAAAACTTCCTCTTAATGCACTGATCTATTATCCCATCGCTACAATTGACCCACTCTATACAATGCCTTTTTATGAAGATATAGCCATTGTTATTGGTGGTAGGGAAAATATGAATACACCTTATGCTCACGTTTATTTTGATAACGAAAAAGCAGGCTATCTTGCTACAAAATATCTTGCTAAACTAGGAAAAAAACGCATTTATTATCTAGGCCCTATACATCAACTAGAGAAGCCTATCACAAGTTTTGAAGAGCTTCTTACCTTACAGGACGGCCCTAATAAAGGCTTTTATGTATCACTTAAACGTTTTGAAGGATATAAGAAGGCATTAGAAGAAGAAAACCTTCCTCTCGATTTCAATCTAGTAAGTCTCTGTGGTTATACCTGGCAAGATGGTTATGATGCCGCTCGTGATATAGTAACTAAAATGTTAGATGTGGATGCCATTATAGCTGTTAACGACGTAGTGGCAACAGGTATTTTAAAATTTCTTAAGGAACAAGGAATTCGTGTCCCAGAAGATATCTCTGTGATTGGATATGATAATCGTAGTGTAGCGCAAATTTCCGTTCCTTTACTAACTACTATTGATCAAAACGCCTACGAACTTGGTAGAGAGTGTGTCATAAATGTCATGAAACAAGTTACTGAAAAACAAATTGAAAATAAATTATTAGATGTAGAACTTATTATCAGACATTCTACAGCTGCTACAAACATTTAGGCTTTTATAACACAAAACAGTTTATTATATTATTTATGTAAAAAACAAAAGAGTTTGATGTACATATATAGATATATACATCAAACTCTTTTATTTTCTTCATTTATTAAGATAGTATATGAATTCAAAACTATAAAAGGACTTCCTAATTAGGAAGTCCTTCTCATCTAAAACGCAGAGACTGGGATTCGAACCCAGGGAGGTGTTACCCTCGCCGGTTTTCAAGACCGGTGCCTTAAACCAACTCGACCATCTCTGCTTATTTAAGTTATAAGTAACATCGTTACTTAACAGGGCTAGAAGGATTCGAACCTTCGCATGCAGGAATCAAAATCCTGTGCCTTACCGCTTGGCGATAACCCTACAGGGTGGAAGATGGGGCTCGAACCCACGACACCTGGAACCACAATCCAGTGCTACTACCAACTGAGCTACATCCACCACATTCGTACTACTTATAGTAACTCGTATACTATAACATATAAATATACATAAGTCAACTACTATAGTACTTAGACGCAGAGACTGGGATTCGAACCCAGGGAGGTGTTACCCTCGCCGGTTTTCAAGACCGGTGCCTTAAACCAACTCGACCATCTCTGCTTATTTGATTATAAGTAATATCATTACTTAACAGGGCTAGAAGGATTCGAACCTTCGCATGCAGGAATCAAAATCCTGTGCCTTACCGCTTGGCGATAACCCTACAAGGTGGAAGATGGGGCTCGAACCCACGACACCTGGAACCACAATCCAGTGCTACTACCAACTGAGCTACATCCACCATATCGATATAGATTACTTATAGCGACCTCTTTAAGATATCATATAGATTATACTTACGTCAAGTACTCTTCCTATTTTTTTATTATCTTTTCATCTATATTTTCTTCCTCCATTATACTTTGTACAGTATAGCATTGTATTATACTCATCTTAATAAAATTTAGATGCCTTTATATCACATTTAAAGAAGGATTATACCTATCATTAGGCATAATCCCTACTTATTAAAATATCATAAAAATGTAAAACGTAACGATTAATTTATTATGCTTGTCCTGCCCAATCTGCTGGATAAGTTACATAAATAAACCTAGCATAGTTAGGAACTGAAAACTTGATACTAGAACCTTTAGGAATCAGTATGAGTTCTCCTGCATTAGCTGTTACAGTTTCTCCATTAATAATAACACTTAAACTTCCTTCAATTACATAGTCAATCTCATCATAATTTAAGGTCCAGTCAAATGTAGTGGCTTTCATTTCCATAACGCCACACCCTAATCTTGGGCTTTCTTGTAATGTAAAAAGATCTTTTGTATATACAACATCAGAAGGTACTCCAGTATCTAATCGATTACTTTCATCAACTTTAACTGTTGGCACCTTTACAGACATAACTCCTGATGAAGTCACTTTTCTTGAAAAATCCACAGAGCTACAACTTGCACCATTTAGTTTTTCTAAAATAACTTGTTTAATAAGACTCTCTAATGTTGAGCGATCAATATCCATCTATGCTTTTTCCTTTCCTAATGTTTTGTTGGCAATAAATATAGCTACAATAATTGCTGTAACACCACCTACTAATTTACCTACAATCATAGGGAAAATCATGGCAGGATTAAAGCCAGCTGTAAATCCTAAATGGTCACCAAATACAAATGCTGCAGATACAGCAAATGCTACGTTTAGGATTTTTCCTCTTGGGTCCATATCTTTCATCATTCCAAACATAGGAATACTATTTGCTAAGCTGGCTACAAGTCCAGCTGCTCCTACATCATTCATTCCTAATATTTTTCCTAATTTCATTAATGGTGTTCTAAAGACTTTAGTAATAACATAAACAAGAGGAAATGCGCCTGCTAATACAATAGCTATATCGGCTACAATTGTAAAACCTTCTGCAATTGGTGTCATTCCTGGAATAATGACGATTCCTGTAAGTTGTTCAATAATACCTAAAGCAAGTCCAAAGATAATAACAGCTACTACAAATTTTCCAAAGTAAGTAAATCCTTTAATCATTGCGTTTTCAAAGAAAAACAAACCAAGTGCAATAAGCACCGCAAAAATAATAATAGGAATTAAATTCATAATAACCATCATGATAGGAAATCCTGCTACAAGTCCTCCTACAAAAGCCCCTATAGGAATAGTAATAACGCCTGCAAGTACACCTGTTGCTAGATACTTTCTATCGGACTCTTCGATAATTCCAAGACCTACTGGAATAGTGAATACAATTGTTGGCCCTAGCATAGCACCTACAATTAATCCACCAAATAATCCTGCCTCAGGGTCTATTGCTAATGCTTCTGCAAGTGGTGCACCACCCATATCATTAGCTAGAATAGAACCTGCAAACATAGCAGGGTCTGCGCCTAAGAATCCAAATAACGGAACAATAATTGGCTTTAAGATTTCTGCAATAACGGGCGCTAAGGCAATAATACCAACCATAGATATTGAAAGTGTTCCAATTGCCATAATACCTTCTTCGAACTTCTCTCCAAGTCCAAACCTGTTACCTATGATTTTATCTATGGCTCCCAGCACTGCAAAAATCACCATAATATAAACAATGATTTCATTAATACTCATAAAAACTCCTCCATTTATTTTGATTATCATCAAGATACTTTAGATTAAGTACTTTTTAATCTCCTCACTAGGTGAGGGAATAATAGCTGTATTGGCATATTCATGAGTGCTTAATATATTTTTTACTTCTAGGAAGCCATACTCAATACTACTTACAGGTCCTGTTATCGTAAAAACTAATTTGCCACTAATGCAAAGTGCAAGTTGCATTTTAATAAGCTTAACATCACCCGCTTTTAGTACTTGGTCAAGCGCTACAATACCAGTACATACTTTATTAGTCTCTATAACACCTACAGCATCTACTATTTCTTTAGTTTCATACTTATTTTTAAAAGCATCTATAATAACAGGGGAAACAGCATGCAATTTAAAATGGTCAACTAAAGTCTTTCCTGCCATCTCTTCTCCAAAGTCAATCGCTTCATCTACTGCACCTTCATCCCCTGTAACGATAATTAAAAATTTTCCTGGACAAATGGTTTTACAATAAATTATTTCTACACTTGCCTTTTTAACAATTTGGTCAGATATTTCTATTCCCTTACTAATACTCCTAAATTCAAGTGCACCTATACTTCTATTCATTCTTCTCTACCTCTATGGAATCTACTATACCTATAATAGCTGAATCAATGGGACAACTAGGATTATCTACTGCATAACGTGCAGAACTGCCTCTTGCAACTAAGACTAAATCGCCTACGCCTGCACCAATAATATCTGCTGCCACAACAAGTTCAGGTTTTTCTTCACCATGTTCTAAAAGCATTTTAAGAACTAGCAGCTTCTGACCATTTAACTGTTCATCCTTTTTAGTAGCCCACAGCCTACCAATAACTCTTCCAATTTCCATAACCTCTTCCTCCCCTATACTTTTTCAATATAAATATGATGATTTCTTATATAATCCTCTGCAAGGGGAGTAATGATACAACCTTTTGATATACTAACAGTGCAGATGCCCTCAATATGCTTCTTTATTAAATCTGACTCTAATAATAATTTCTTATAAGTCATATCTAATTTAGTATTTTCTCTTATGACTTCCTGGACCTTCTCATTGCCTTTATCTATTTCATCAATAGGTATATCATCTAAATGACTAATACACCTTATTCCATATTTTTTAATTTTATCTTCATAGTCCATTAAAAGTGTGTAGAGTGCTTTATGAGCATTTTTCTTATATCGCCTATACTCAATACCTTGCTCCATCATATAAACAGGCTTCTCTTGTAAGAGTGCCTTAATAATGAAACTTTCCTCTTCTGTAGCAGCGGCACCTAATGCGATATGCCCTAACATATCTACGGTAAGTTTTGTAATAACAATGCCTTCATATCCTACTATTTCTTTCTTATCGGGAATGAATTGTTTATAGGAGATAAATTCATAAATACTCTTTAGATTTTCCAAATCAGAATGGGGCATGGGGCCTATAACTATTAATTTTTTTCGAGTAAGTTCTTGACTTACCTTACTTTCTAATCTTCTATAGACTTCTTCCATAATTTCATCTACTAAGATTTGACTTTGCATATTCCCATCCCTTCTATTTTGAATTATTTAATAATCATTCCTAATGTTCCCTTTGTAAAGCCACAGGCATTGGCTTCATCATAATCAATGTGAATATAGGTTTTAAAATCTTTACTTACACGTACTACTAAGTCATCAAAAATAAGTGGTCTTTGTCCAAATACTTTTACTTTGACAATCTCTCCATCTGTTACATTAAATTTAATAGCATCTTCTGGAGTGATATGCATGTGTCTTTTAGCTACAATAAGACCTTGTCTTAATTTAACCTCTTTATCTCCATTACTAACTGTAATTTCCGGAGTTCCTTCTATATCGCCACTTTGTCTAATAGGTGTTTTTATCCCTAATGCTAAAGCATCTGTTAAGGATACTTCGACTTGAGAAGCTTTACGTTCTGGTCCTAGTACGACTACATTTTTTAAAGAACCTTTAGGCCCTGTAATCGTTACTCGTTCAGCACAAGCAAACTGTCCTGGCTGAGATAGGTCTTTTACTCTTGTAAGCTCATATCCTTTTCCAAATAAGGTATCTATATCTTGTCTTGAAAGATGAATATGCCTACCAGATGCTTCTACTTCAATAAACAATCTATCTTTTAATGTCTTGACTATAGAGTCTACTAATTGATCTACTGATGCCATTATATAGTCTCCTTTCTTTTTATTTGTTTGACTATGCAATCATCTATAAGTAACCTATACCTTGTATTTTCCTGTTAAATATTTAAACATCATAATCCAAAATAAAGAGGATAGACGATTTAATGATTTGATAATATCTTCCCTTTTAGTTTGTCCATATTCATCTTTAAAAGCTTTATAGGCAATGAGTTCTGTTTCTCTAGTTAGCGTTCTTAACTTATTAAGATAAGCTACCATTTCTCCTTGATTGTAATTAGGTAGAAAGTGCCTCATTCCATAATACTGACTTGGATGATGAGAGTGTTCTCTAAGTTCCTTTGCATCTAATCCTTGAAGTTTAAATTCACCTACAGGCTCACCAGAAACCTCACAACGTAATAGATTTCTAATAAATTTAATAATCTCCTCTAAATCTTTAATCATCTGAGACAGTTGTTTTTTCTCTGCAACGATTTGTGTCATGATAATTTCTGCCTCTAAACTATCTATGGCGCCTCTAAACGCAATACGTGGATGATCTTTAAAAACAAGAAGATTACCTCTTAAATGAGTCATATGCTCTGGTTTTTCTGTTAACTTAGCACCAAATAATGTATCAAACTCTTCTTTGATATTTTCTATTCCTTGTTCTATATCCATATTATTTAACTCTCTTATGGGATTATCTTCTATTTTGATTTCAATTCCTTTTTCTAACAAATAAGTTCTAGCTGAAGGTGTAATAATTCTATTACGTGCAACAACTATCTCACTTTTTTCTTTTAGCTGTCCACTTGCTAGCATTTGTCTTACGTCATTTTCTGTTAATACAGACACCTTTTCACCTTCTTGCTCCATAGTATAATCTTCTGTCTTTAGGTAGATGAGAGACTACTAAAGAAGTTCCTAGTAGTCTCTATCTTATTGCTCTAAAGAGCAGTACCCTTTTGCTATAGGAGAGACTTATGCTTGAGCATGACCATGTGGTAAAATGACGTCAACTTCTGAATGAGGTCTTGGTATAACATGAACTGAAATAAGTTCTCCCACTCGTTCAGCAGCTGCTGCTCCAGCATCTGTAGCTGCTTTTACAGCACCTACATCACCTCGTACCATAACGGTTACTAATCCACCACCAATTTGCTCTTTTCCTACAAGAGCTACGTTAGCTGCTTTTACCATAGCATCAGCTGCTTCAATTGCACCAACTAAACCTTTTGTTTCAATCATTCCTAATGCATTTGTATTTGCCATTTTATTTTCCTCCTATAAAATATAGTGTTCTTTACACTACACCTTTAGTATTCTACTTTTTAGTAATTATATTAATTGTTTCATAATCCTTTTTACAATTTCATCTACTAATGCACTTTCACTACAAGCATTAGCATAACCTACTGAGTTACAACTCATACCAGCTTCTTGTCTGAGTGTTTCTAGTTCTTTTGTTCCATAAGCTACACGTTTAATATTAATAAGATCAATAGGTCCAATATTATTAGAAGATGAGCTGCCACCCACTGCACCACAACCTAATGTCATTGCTGGGAATAAATTAGTTGTACCCCCAACACCACCTAATGACCCTAAAGTATTTATTAAAATACGTGATGCTGGCATATTTAAAGCAAAACGTTTAACTAATTCTTCATCATTAGCATGCATACAGAAAGTATGACCTCTTCCCTCTAACTTAAGAATTTCCTGAGCTTTCTTAAGCACTGCATCTACATTCTCTTCTACATAAAATGCAAGAATAGGTGCTAATTTTTCCCTTGAATAAGGATATTGATGCCCAACATTTTTTTCTCTTCCGATAAGCACGCGAGCTGTAGATGGTACTTTAGTAAGCCCTGCTAATTTAGCAATATGCTCTACACTCTTTCCTACGATTTGAGGATTCATTGTGCCATTTGGCCTTAAAATAAAACGAGCAAGTTGTTTATTTTCTTCTTCATCTAAGAAGTAACCACCTTGAGCTTTAAGCTCTGCAACTACCTTTTCTTCCATACATTTTTCAACCATAATAGATTGCTCTGATGCACAGATTGTACCATTATCAAATGTTTTTGAATCTAGGATACGTTTAACCGCCATTTTAACATCTGCACTTTTATCAATAAAAGCTGGTCCATTTCCTGCACCTACCCCAATGGCTGGTGTACCAGATGAGTACGCAGATTTTACCATTCCTGGTCCACCTGTTGCTAAAATTAATCTAGTAATAGGATGTTTCATTAATTCTTGAGTAGCTTCCATAGTTGGGATTGTAATAGTAGAAATGGCTCCTTTTGGACATCCTGCTGCTTCTGCTGCTCTTGCTACAACTTCTACAGCTTCCTTAATACAATTTTTTGCACTTGGATGTGGAGAAAAGACAATACAGCTACCAGCTTTAATAGCAATAAGTGATTTATAAAAAACAGTAGATGTTGGGTTAGTAGATGGTACAATTCCTGCAATAACCCCTACTGGTACTCCTATATCTAAGGTTTTTTCTTGTTTATTTTCTGCTAATATACCAATTGTTTTCTGGTTTTTAATACCTTCATAAATACCTTGTGACCCAAATAAATTTTTAATGACTTTATCTTGCCATTTACCAAATCCTGTTTCTTCACAAGCCATCTTAGCTAACTTCTCAGAATTTGCTACTGCTGCATCTGTCATGGCTTTTACGATTTTATCAATTTGGCATTGACTAAAGGTAGATAAAACCTCTTGTGCTTTTTCAGCTTCTTTCAATAAATTTCTAACTTCTTGAATGGATTGTAAATCTTTATCAGTCAGTTCCATTTAAGCCTCCTTAAGTTGTCTCACTGTATTTAAAAGCTATTTTTTAGAATCTGCAATAAGCTTAATAAGCTCTGTTTTCTTAGCTTCTTTTAATTTTTTATCAGATACATTAATACCTAGTGTTTGAATTAGTTTTCTTAATTCAGTATTACTTTTCTTATTTAAATCCTCTAAACTAAATATCTCTTCATTAGTATTCAGTACTACGTTACTATTTGTAACTGTATCTTCCACATTATCCTGATGAGCTACTTCATGATCTAAGGATTTATCCTGGGTTTCATTTAATAAAGATTGATTAGAAGCTATTTCTTCATTAGAAACCGGCCTCCCCTTAACAACTGTCCCTATTAAACTCTCATCTACTCGTGGAATTACATGAGCACTTCTTACTTTTCCAAGCTTTTCAGCTGCCCTTTCACCTGCTTCAACGGCAGCTGTTATTGCTCCTACATCTCCAAATAACTGTACTGTCATAATGCCGCTACCAACTTTTGATAGTCCACTTAATTGAACATTAGAAGCTTTTAGTGCAGCATCCGCTGCTTCTATCGCAGCAGGATAGCCAACTACTTCTATTAATCCTAGTGCTTGCATCATCTTTTAATAATCCCTCGGATTATCTGCTACAGCTTTAATAGCTTCAGCAAAAGCAGCACATGCGGCATAACATGCAGATTGAGTTCCTGTAAGAAGCCCGCCACCAAAGTTTGTTTCAGAAGGTGGGCCAAAAAATTCTACTAATTTAACATCTGCTGCTTTCATTGCAGCATCTAATCCGTAAATAGCTTCCATTGGAGGTGCAATTAAGTAAGCTAATGGCTTACCTTCTTCAATGCCTGCTACCTTAGATAGATATGACCCTGTACGAGATACAGTGTGTGCATAATAAACGATGGAGTCATCTTCATTAGCACTTATGAAACAAGCATCATCTGATTGAAAGAAATCAAGAGCTGCCTTAAGCCCACTTCTTACTTCCGCAGGACTTGGTCCTCCTATTATTCCAATCACTTCACCTGCTAGTTTTGTAGAAGCATTGCCTGCGCCTGCATACATCGAACGCGCATAAACTACTTCAACATCTGCATCTTTGGTTGCTTCATCTAATGCAGTATAAGTGACATCATCACTATCAGCGGTAATGATTCCTATACTTTTATGATTAGGGCCTAGTTCTAACTTAGCTGCAAGCTCTGGGCTTACATTAGAAATAACACGTACACCCAATACGTTGGCCCTCATTTTATCATTTTTCATTTAAGTTACCTCCTTCTACTTTAAATCAATACCAGAAGCCTTTTTATCTAGCATTGTTTTAATAAGTTCCGCTGCATGGGCACCGGCTTCTACTGCTGTCGTACCACCTTTATGAATATTAGAAATAACTGTTCGTTTTGCTTCTGCAAGCCCATGTTTTGGTTTATAAGCAATGTAAGCTGACATAGATTCTGCTGTTACAAGCCCCGGTCTTTCACCTACTAGCATACAAATAACATCTGCACCTGTTACTTCACCGATTGCATCCATTGCTCCAACTCTTGCATGCTTAATAAATAAAATTGGAGGTACTGTAATGCCATACATCTGTAAGCCTTGTTTAATAGCTGGAATAGCATCTTCTACATTGGCTTCAATAGCTGATGAAGATAACCCATCTCCTACGATAATTAATACTTTAGGATTATTACCGCATGTCTTTTTAATGATCTCTAATTCTTCTGGTGCAAATCTTCTTCCAAGGTCAGGTCTAGTTAAATATTCATCTTTGTCTTTACATAAAGTTTTAACAAAAACAAAGTTATTTTTCTTAATAAAATCCTCTGATACATCATTAAAAACTGCATCTTGTGCAGCTGCATGGTCAGCTCTAACACGAAGCATGGTAATTGTTTTATAACGTGCTCCTGCTTTACCCACACCTAATCTAGCTGGTGTTTTAGCTTTCATAGCTAGATAGCCTTCTTTATCCTTTGCATTTTCCACTAAAAATTGTTTTTTAATATCAATTTTAGTAATATCAGGGATACATCCATTAGGATCGATATAGGTAGTCTTTGTTTCATCACTTGCTGCTTTTACAATAGAGGCAGCTGGTGTAGTAGGAATCGTTACATCACTACCTACAACACTAGTATCCTTACTAACCATTTGTTCAACCAGTTGTTCTACCATTTTTCTTAAATCTTGCTCGTTCATCATTGTGCCTCCTTATCCTAGAATAGTATTGATGCGTCTCCGGCTCTTTCAGTTAAACGACCCTTTTCATCGACAAAGCCCATTTTAACTAGCCATTCATGGAAAGGCTTAATAGCTGTGAGTCCGAACATTTCTCTGAGTGCTGCTGTTTCATGATATCCTGTGGTTTGATAGTTAAGCATAACATCATCCCCATGAGGAATTCCCATAAAATAATTACATCCTGCTGTAGTTAATAAAACAGATAAATCTTCAATAGAGTTTTGGTCAGCTTTCATGTGATTGGTATAACATGCATCACAACCCATAGATACGCCTGTTAATTTGCCCATAAAGTGGTCTTCAAGACCGGCACGGCTTACTTGACGGCCATCATATAAATACTCTGGTCCAATGAAACCTACTACCGTATTGACAATGAAAGGTTGAAAACGTTTAGCAAAACCGTAACATCTTGCTTCCATTGTTACTTGGTCTGTATCATGATGTGCCTCTGATGAAAGTTCAGAACCTTGACCTGTCTCAAAGTACATAACATTTGGTCCTTCTGCTGTTCCTTCAGATAAAGCAAGTTGTCTTGCTTCTTCTATAATCGCTGCATTAAATCCAAAGGCTTCATTTCCTTTTTGTGAACCTGCAATAGATTGGAAAATAAGGTCTGTAGGTGCCCCTTTACGAATAGCATCCATTTGAGTCGTAACGTGAGCAAGCACACATGTTTGAGTTGGGATTTTAAACTTTTGTTTAATTTCTTCAAAACGTTTAAGAACACGTACAACACTTTCTGTAGAATCATCTACTGGGTTTAGGCCAAGTAGTGCATCTCCAGCTCCATAAGTTAAACCTTCTAATAAAGATGCCATAATACCATCTGGGTCATCTGTTGGATGGTTTGGTTGAAGTCTAGAAGAAAGTGTACCAGCTTCACCAATTGTTGTATTACAATGAGCAGTTATACGAATTTTGCTTGCTCCATAAATAAGGTCCATATTAGACATAAGCTTAGCTACAGCAGCTACTATTTCTGAGGTAATACCTCTAGATGCCCTACGAATATCAGCTCCTGTAGTCTTTTCATCAAGAATCCATTCTCTAAATTCTGCTACTGTCATATGCTTAAATTCGTTGTAAATCTTTTCATTTACATCATCTTGAATAATACGAGTAACTTCATCTACTTCATAAGGTACAGCAGGATTATTTCTAAGATCTTCTAATGTAATATTGGCTAATACTACCTTAGCAGCTACTCTTTCCTCTGCACTACTTGCTGCAAGACCTGCTAATCTATCTCCTGATTTTTCTTCATTGGCTTTTGCCATTACCTCTTTAAGTGATTTAAACTCATAGGTATGTCCAAATAATTGAGTCTTTAAAATCATAAGGGTACTCCTTTCAATTAAATACTAATGTTTTAACAACTACTGGAAGCACAGTTCCTTCTGCTATAGGATTACCTATATCAATGTAATCTCCATTATCTAGTTTCACACTATCTAGACAAATGACATCCTTCTTAAAACCTAATTTGTTATACATAGTTTGTCCTAATACTTTTGCCATATCCTTTTCCACTATAAGTATCAGTGGAAGTTCCCTTTGAATTAATTCTTTCATCCCTTCTACAAGACCTATTGCATAATCCTCTATTTCTTTGAAACTAGGATTATCCTTTCCTTCTATGGCAATGGCTACTCTTTGCAGGTCACCTTCTAGCTTAAACCACTCTAGTTTTTTCTTTACTGCTTCAGCTAAAACTGTAGAACCATTTGTTTCATCCTCATAAGCCATTTTTAAGATAGGTAAATTTTTAATTGGAAAGGCATTTTTCGTGTAAGTAATAGTACTACCACTTATTTCTGTTGTATGTGTCCCTGCACCTACTACAGTTGCACGTATTGTCTCTGTACTTTTCACAACTTGAAGTTCTTTACAAAGATCAGACTTTCCAATAGCCTCACCTAATAGAATCCCTATATCGCCAAACTTAAAATAATCGGTTATAGGTCCTGACTCGTTTTCATCATAATAAATATAATCTGCTACCCCTCCTGAGAAAGATATACATTCTATAGGATGATCAAGTTTAATACTTTTGTTGGTTACCATTAGATTAAAATCTTCATCAATAGGTCTTAAACCAACACTCTGCATAAGTACCTTTACCATTAAATCAATAATAGGTCTTAGGTTATCCCTGGTTGCTACTGTACCTATTTCCAGTCCTAAGTTGTACTTCCTTATTAGTGTGCATATTTTAGGAGAAATATATGTTATCTTTTTTGATATTGTATCAATCTTAATTAATCTTCCTCCTATATCTAAGCATCCTGTATCTTGTACATCTCCTCTTTTAAAGAGTGCTAGATTACTGGTTCCACCACCAATGTCTATATTGACCACTGTAGTATTATGTGACTTTGAATAGATGTGAGCCCCTGCACCTTTTCCAGATATAATACTCTCAAGATCTGGTCCTGCAGTAGCTACTACAAAGTCTCCTGCAAAGCCACTTAATGATGTTAATACTTCTTCTGCATTTTCTTTTCTAGCTGTTTCTCCTGTAATAATAACTGCTCCTGTATCAATATCCCCTTTATTAATTCCTGCATTTTGATATTCCTTTTCAATAATTTCTCTTACCTTAGGTGCATCAATCTCTTTAACAGAAATAAGAGGAGTAAAATAAATGGAGCTCTTATAAATAATCTTTTTATCGACAATCACAATTCTTGGTACAGTGTAGCTAGATGCCATATTCTCGATAATAAGCTTCGAGAATATAAGCTGTGTTGTACTTGTCCCAATATCAATTCCTACACTCAGAAGCTCTTCTCTCATTCACTCACTTCTTTCGCTCATAATCTTTTGGTCTGCTATTTCCCCACATACTACTAACAAGCAGCTACTTCATAATAAATGCTATAGGTTACTTATCAGAGCCTAAAAATTGCTCTAAGTAAGCAAATAATTCTTTGATTCCTATATCATCTACTGTATCTACTTTAAAAATTCTACTTACACCGGCTGCCTTTAGGCTTTCTTCTACTTTTTGAATCTGCCTTTCATCTTCTACTAAATTAATCTTAGTTATAATTCCAATAAGCTCTTTAGCAAAAGAACAGGCAAATGCTGGTGGAATAAAATTCTCTGCAGCAGTAGGGTCTGCTATAAGTGCTATAATTTCTGCATCTACCGCAGTCATAATCAGTGCACTATAGTAATTTCTGTTTTCCAAATATTCTCCTGGAGTGTCGATGGCATGATTATATAGTTCTACCGACTGCGTCTTCTTATACTTAAGTTCTAGCTCATCTAACTTTTGACATAAAGTAGTCTTGCCACATCCTGTTCTCCCCATAAAAATGACTCTACTCATTGCTTAAGTCCTTGTAATAGAAGTAGGCGTAAACCCTAGCTGATTACTTAGTACTTCAACAATATCTCTAAGGGCGGATTCTACTGCACTAATATCTCCACTTATAATAAGTGCACCACTAAAGCGGTCAATAAATCCAATTGCAATATCTGCTGCTTTAGTTGCTACATCTGCTGCAATTATAGCGCCTTCACTAGGTGTAATTGTCAAAATACCAATTGCACTAACCTTCTCAGTAATCAGGCCTAACTTCTTATAAATATCTTCTGTAGGATTTGCAATGATATGAGCTAGTGTAATTTGTTTTCCAGGTACAAATTCCTGAATAATACGTTGCTTATCCTCAATATGAATGGCCATAATCTATCCTCATCATCTACCTTATTATTTATTTAATATATTATTTTCATACCTTCTATATTGTTTAATGATTATGCTAATATCATTTATCTAGCTAATCTTATAGAGAATTTCTAAAATGTCTCCAGTGGTTGCTGTACGTGGATTAGTTATAATACAAGCATCTTCTAGAGCACCTTTTGCAATTTCTTGTTTTAACTTATTAATATCTTCTATAGCAATCTTACATTCCTTAAGATGTGTTGGCATTTTCATCTCATGCTGTAATTTAGTGATTGCATGAATGAAATTCTTTACTAACATTCGGGTCGTGCTACCTTCTATTCCGACGATTTTAGCAAGCTGTGCATATTTTTTTGCTGCTACACTATACTTATTAGGATTGAATCCTTCAATCTCACTGTTAAATTCAATCACATGAGGTAGTAACATAGCGTTAGTTCTACCATGAGGTACATGAAGCTTTCCTCCAATATTATGGGCGATAGCATGATTGATACCTAATGATGCAAGATTGAAAGCTAATCCTGCCAGACAAGAAGCATTATGCATCTTCTCCTTGGCTTCCATATCTTCACTACTTCTATATGACCTTAATAAGTATTTAAAAACTAACGCCACGGCTTTTTCAGCTAGTGCATCTGAAAAATCTGTAGCTGAAGTTGAAACATAGGCTTCTATAGCATGTGTCAGAACATCCATTCCTGTATCTGCCACAATGCTACTTGGTACACTTTTTACAAGCTCAGGCTCTAGAATAGCTACATTAGGTAAAAACTCATCAGAAACTAATGGATATTTAATGTGTTTAACTTCATCTGTAATAACAGAAAAAGAAGTTACTTCTGAGCCTGTACCACTAGTAGTAGGTATCGCTATAAATTGTATATCCTTAAGATTTCCAATTTTTTTTGCAAAATTCATAATAGCCTTAGCCGCATCAATAGCAGATCCTCCTCCAAGGGCAATAATTACTTCTGGTTTAAATGAGGTCACAACTTCTACCCCTTTAACAACAAGTCCCATGGGTGGGTCTGGTACAATATCACTAAATACTTCATATTGTCCTTCTGACAAGTATTTAGTAATCTTATTAATCATCCCAGACTTAACCATAAATGGGTCTGTTATGATAAATACGCGTTTTTCTTTAAATGTTTCGATATAAGCAAGAGCGCCTTGCCCAAACTTTACCTTTGTCTTGATTTCAAAAGTATTCATCTCCATCCCATCCTATTCAAGTAGATTCAAAGATTTACTTAGTTAGGCTATGTATTTTAGACACATTTATACTTAATAAATCAATTTTAATCATAATTTTTATAAGTTTATTGATAAAAATAAAAAAAGAGAGTACTCTATACTCTCTTTCTTTCATATAAATAGCTTTAATATGCTACTTACTTAGTATTATTTAATTCGCACTATTTTTCTTTTATTGTAGCAACTAACTCGCAATAATCATCTCCATAACCTATCTTCTTAGGAAATTCTATATTAATATTAGGGAAATTGCTAACTCTTCCAAAATCTCCTTTGCTTGCTAAGTCACATAAATAATGAATCCTTTCATCACTTAAGCCATACTTTTTCCATGCCGCAACTAATGGACAGGAATGAAAATAAGCAATTGATTCATTCTCATCTGCCTTAACAACCTCCTGCTTAAAAGCTTCACGTCCTGGTCCTTCTTCAGTCATTAATTCAACAAACTCTCTTGCATTGTTTGCTACTTTATCTTGATATAAATTAACTCCGTATGTAAAAATCGCTTCATCTGTTAGTTTCTCAATATCTACATTCTGTTTTTCCGCTGCTTCAATTAATAAGTGAAACCATATGGCTCTATCTGATATTCCAGCTATTAATCCTTTTGCTTCTTCTGATACCTGTTTGCAAAAACTTCCCATCTTTATCTCCCCCTTATTTTAAATGATTTTATATTTCTTATTCCTTAAATGACATAATCAAAATCTGGTAAAATTCGTTTTAAGAATTGCTTCGTTCTTTCTTCTTTAGGTCTTATAAAAATTTCTTCTGGTGTTCCTTTCTCTAAAACACGCCCTCCATCCATAAACACGACTTGATTAGCTACTTCTTGTGCAAAGGACATTTCGTGCGTAACAACAATCATTGTTGTCCCTTCCTTAGCTAGTGTTTTCATTACGCCTAACACTTCTCCTATAAGCTCAGGATCTAAAGCTGAAGTAGGCTCATCAAATAAGATAATATCTGGATTTACTGCAATTGCTCTGGCAATCCCCACTCTTTGCTGCTGACCACCAGAAAGCTGTGATGGATAGTAATCATATCTATCTGAAAGCCCTACTTTATCTAATGCTTTTTTAGCAATAGTAATAGCTTCTTGTTTAGGCACTTTTCGTCCTATAATCAAACCCTCAGTGACATTTTGCAAGGCAGTTTTATTAATAAAAAGGTTATAATTTTGAAATACAAAAGCAGTT
>JAHLFQ010000119.1 GCA_018883705.1 Candidatus Cellulosilyticum pullistercoris | reverse complement strand
TCTATTTCGTTTATTCGTGTAGGGGCATTTGCACTCAATCATGCAGGTCTATTTATGGCCTTTAAGGTAATGGCAGAAATGGTACCAGGTGAGATTACAAAATTTATCATTTTAGTACTTGGTAATATTCTTATTTTGACACTTGAAGGATTAGTCGTATTTATCCAAGGCCTAAGACTTCAATATTATGAGATGTTTAGTAAGTATTTCGATGGTGATGGCGTAGCATATGATCCATTGAAAATAGAAAAATAAAAAATTAATGTAAGTAAAAAGGAGATAATGAAGATGATGCAAATAATCGTATTTTTAGCAGCAATGATAGCAGTAGGAACAGTTCTTTATGGGGTAAGGGCAGTAAAAAATGGTAAGGTAGGGAATTTAAAAGCACATATGATGACTTCACTTGGACTTTTTAGTGCAGCCGTTGTCTGCTTCATAATTGTAGGTTCAAACAATATTCTTTTAGCAGCTGAAAGTGCGGGTACAGCGGTGCAAGCTGGACTTTCATTAGGAGATGGTTTCAAGTATTTAGCAGCAGCACTTAGTACAGGGCTTGCAACAATTGGTACGGGTGTAGCTGTAGGTTCAACAGGTTCTTCAGCTATCGGGGCAGTTTCAGAAGATCCAACTATCTTAGGTAAAACATTAATCTTCGTAGGTATGGCAGAAGGTATTGCTATTTATGGTATGATTATTTCTATTTTAATCCTATTCGTATAAGTGATTCAGTAAATGAATGAGGCTACTAAAGTAAAGGAGAGTTCTCCCGCCAACTGGCGAATAAATAAAGGAGGCGGAAAGTGTGAAATCATTTTTACTAAGTGATAACCATGATACTTGGGTAGGTATGCGCCTAGCTGGTATAGATGGAGTTGTGCTTCGTGAAAGAGAAGAAGTGTTAGAAGTTTTGAAAGCAGCAATGATAGATGCTGATATAGGGATTCTTATTTTAACAGAAAAAATAGTAGATTTAGCATATGATGAAATCATGGAGTATAAGGTTAAGAATAAAAAGCCATTAATTATTGAAATTCCAGATAGACACGGTACAACAAGAGGTTCTGATGTCATTACAAACTACATTAGGGAATCTGTTGGTATCCGTATATAGAGGTGAAGAACATGGTTACAATTGAACAAAAACTTACATTGTTTTCTAAACTTTTAAATCAAGATATAAAAGAGGAAGTAGATAAAAAGTTTAAGGAGCTAGATAAGGAATACGAGAAAAAAATTGCTGAAAATAAATTTGCTATTGATAAAGAAGCAAGTAAAATTGTGGAACAAGCAAGAAAGCGTGCAGAAATAAAAAAGGTTGAACTCATTAGTAAGGGTAGACTTGCTCGTAAAAAAGAAATCATGATGATTAAGGAGCAACTTATCGCACGTTTTATGAATGCTTTAGAAGATAAAATAAAGACATTTACAACTTCTAATGATTATAAAACTTATCTAAATAAGACGATTCAAGGATTAAAAGGTTTAAAAGACAATGAAAATGATTTAGTAATACAGATAACAAAATTTGATTATGAGCATCATAAAGAATGGATTCAAGAAGCATTTGTTAAAGGCGGCTTAAAAGCTGATAAGTTAAGTTTTGAAATAATAGCAGAAGATATTCTAGGCGGTTTTATTATTAAAGACCTTGTATTTAGTACTCGTATTGATGAAAGTATTCGTGCACTTTTGGAAGAAGAAAAGTACCGAATCATAGAGAGAATATCCTTAGCAATTGGAGAGGTGGGTGAAGAAACACATGAGTAATTTTGGAATAGTAGAACTCATCAACGGACCTGTTGTTAAAGGAAAAGGTATGGCTGCTTTCAAGGTAAATGAGATGGTTACAGTAGGAGAAAGGCAACTGATTGGTGAGGTCGTATCACTAGATGGGGATCTAGCTACCATTCAAGTTTATGAAGAAACAGAAGGTCTTCGTGCAGGAGAGAACATTACCTCAACAGGTGCCCCTCTTTCCCTAACACTTGGCCCTGGTATGCTAAGCAATATGTTTGATGGTATTCAAAGGCCACTTAACAAGATACAATCTCTTTCTGCTGATTTTATTCCAGAAGGCATAGGTCTTTTGTCATTAGATGAAGAAAAAGAATGGGAAGTTAGACTTACTGTTAATATAGGAGATTATCTTACAGCGGGTACTTTCTATGGTGAAGTGCAAGAAACAGAAAGTATTTTACATAAGCTAATGGTGCCTCCTACTTTAAAGGGGAAAGTTGTTAGTATTAAGCCTAATGGTAACTATAGAATAAATGATACAGTTGTAGAAATAGAAGATGACCATGGAGAAAGACATTGTCTTACCCTAGTACAGAAATGGCCTGTACGTCGCCCTAGGCCTATACATAAGAGAATACCTATCTATAAACCACTTGTAACAGGACAACGTGTTATTGATACCTTTTTCCCGATTGCAAAAGGAGGAACAGTGGGTCTTCCAGGTGGATTTGGTACAGGAAAAACAGTAACGCAGCATCAGCTTGCTAAGTGGAGTGATGCAGATATTATTGTTTATATTGGGTGTGGTGAACGTGGTAATGAAATGACAGATGTTCTAGAAGAATTTCCAGCACTTATTGACCCTAGAACCAATCGTCCATTAATGGAGAGAACTATATTAATTGCCAATACGTCTAATATGCCTGTAGCCGCTCGTGAGGCAAGTATTTATACAGGTATTACTATGGCGGAATATTTTAGAGATATGGGTTATGATGTGGCTATTATGGCAGATTCCACATCAAGATGGGCAGAAGCACTTCGAGAAATTTCTGGTCGATTAGAAGAAATGCCAGCAGAAGAAGGCTACCCAGCTTATCTACCTTCTCGTCTTGCGCAATTCTATGAGAGAGCAGGATGTGTAGAAACTTTAGCAGGAGAGGAAGCTTCTGTAACGATTATCGGAGCTGTTTCACCAGCAGGTGGTGATTTTTCCGAACCAGTAACAGAAAATACAAAACGTTTCGTAAGTGCTTTCTTAGCTTTAGATAAAAAGCTTGCCTATGCAAGACACTATCCTTCTATTAATTACTTAACAAGTTATAGTGGGTATGTTAATTTGCTTACTGATTGGTATAGTGAAAATGTTGCTTCAGATATGTTATCACTTCGTGCTAAAATGGTACGTTTACTTCAGGAAGAAGAAAAGCTTAATGAAATCGTTCAATTAGTAGGAGAAGATGTGCTTCCTAATGAC
>JAHLFQ010000118.1 GCA_018883705.1 Candidatus Cellulosilyticum pullistercoris | reverse complement strand
CTTTAAGTCGAAAAATATAATTTGAACTATCTCTATATTGCGATTTATTTTATTGTATGCTATATTTTATTATAAATCATTCGAACATAATTTAAGGAGGTAGTTTTGTGAAAGTTTTTAGCGACATTGCTCCTACACCAACTCCTTTTACCTTTTCATTACATTCTATTAATGATTGCGATAGCCAGTTTTTCTACCCTAATCAATTATCTATTATCTTTATAGAATCAGGATTAGGAAGCGCTAAAATTAATGATAAACATTTTAATTTTTTTGGACCAGCTGTTATATGTCTTAATGAAGTAGAATGTCTAACAATAAGTAAAGATAAACATTTTTCAGGTAAAATTCTTTCCTTTGTACCAGGTGCAATCAAAGAATATTTTAACTTTAAAAATCTTAGGGATTTAGATCATAGCTTTACACCTAATGATATCGGCTTAGCGATTTATCTTTCTATATTTTTTCAACGTTTTCCAAATTATGTTGGATACGTACCTACTTCTGAGCCGCTCATGAAACAGTTTAATAAACTTTTAACTGACCTTCTTAACTATAAAAGTTCTCTTAACTGTGTTTCAAATATTCTTACAGAAATTTTGTCACATATTAAAAGACTTGTACAATCTATTCTATCACTCGAAAATGTTATTATTACAGAAACCAATTTCGAGATAAAAGATGTACTTATGTACTTACATAATAATTGCCAACAGAAAATCACAATCCCTGGACTTAGTAAACAATTTCATGTCAATCGTACGACGCTTAGTGATAAATTTTTTGAGGCAACAGGTGAAACAATTATTACATACCTTAATAAATATCGTATTTATCTAGCAGCTATTATGCTGAGAGAATCTAATTATTCCATATCTAGTATAGCTGAGGAAGTTGGCTTTAATGATACTGCTTACTTTGCTAAGCTCTTTAAAAAATATATGTTTCATACACCTTCTGGTTATAGACAACATTATGTTGCGCTTTGTCAGGTTACGTAATAAAACAGATGCTTCTGAATAAATATCATAGTCATAAAATATATATCCTTTCACTTATAAAAGGTGTAGCTAAGAAAATACTTCTTAGCTACACCTTTTATAATGCTTTCTATGCAAAATAAAAAAACGCCCTCAAGTGCTTACTTTAGGCCGCTTTGTACTCATTCATATAAAATTAAATCCGTGCACTTTGCTTCGATATAAAACCATACACGTTACCTTAATAGTTAACTCAAACCAAGCAACCTTACGGCACATAGGCGTTCTTACTTAGTGCTGCTTCCTTCCGGACCTGACACGGTTCATAAGTGCCTATTGCGTAAGACTCAATTCTCATCGCCACTTGTTAAGGGCAGGCTATACCATTTTATACCTCAGACAAAGCATCACTCCTGCTATAGCGGATTGCAGGTACAGGGCGCCGCTACCTCCCCAGCTAGCACGGAAAATCTTTGACAAATAGGATTTGTCCTATTTATAAGTATATCCATTTTCACACTCTATGTCAACGTTTGTATTTTCTGTCTATTGTTCAATAACTGCTTTAATCTTACCATAGTGTTTTTCACTTATATGCTTAAGAATTTGTACAACCGTTCCCATAATTAATGCTGGATTAAAATGATTTTCATCAGCTGGGAAAAACATAGATACAACCACACATTGATCTTTTGTAAGTACATACTTCACTGTAGGAAGTTCCAAGTTACATTCATTAAGTACATTTAATAACGCTTCTTTTTTCTCCATAGGGACTTCTTGGAATAATAAAGATTGTAAACCGAGGTATACAGAGTCATTAATGTTAATAACGACTTGTCTTTTATCTTCACCCATAGGATAGATACTTCTAAAGAAAATCGTATCGTCATTTTCATCCTCTCTAAACATACTCACTGTGTTTGTTTGAATCATAAAATCTCTGATTAATTTCGCTTTCTTGTGTCTTGGATAAGTTGCCATTTCTTCCTCCACTATGATTTATTTTTATTTCTCATGTTCTTAAAATAGGTTTTTAAAAGCATACTTGCTTCTTCTTCACAAATGCCCTCTATCACTTCGCACCTATGATTAAGTGTTTCCATTTGAAGCACATTTGCAACTGAACCTGCAAAGCCAGCTTTAGGACTTTTTGCACCAAATACAACCTTAGGAATTCTAGCTTGTACAATGGCACCACTACACATAGGACAAGGCTCTAAAGTAATATATATGGTACACTCCTCAAGACGCCAATCCCCTAAAAATTGACACGCTTCATTGATTGCGAGTATTTCTGCATGAGCTAATGGATTCTTATCTGTGTTTCTACGATTATATCCCCTACCTATTATTTGTTCTTTGTAGACAATAATAGCCCCTATAGGTGACTCATCTAACTCAAATGCTCTTTGGGCCTCGATTAGTGCTTCTTTCATATATTTTATGTCTTTTTCCATGGCGTCTCCTCTACTTAATAACCTATTGTATCCAATACTAGCTTATCTACATTATATATTCAATTTTTCTATCTTTCTATAGTGAATTTGTAAGAAGTATATTTTTTCCTATTGTGCACATCCTATTTTATATCTAAAAAAATGGGGTGAGACAATTGCTTATAACAAATGATTTATCTAAAAATGTTCAAATGTTTCGTGAAGCGCTAAAAGTGGGCAAAAGCTTCGATGTGCTTGAGCGTATTTTCACAGTACATGATACAACTTTTTATCTTTACTTTTTGGATGGCTTTGCAAAAGATACTAATCTAGAATATGTTCGAAGAGATATGAGTAATGCAGATGCATCCATTTATAAACAAGTGACATCTGCAAAAGAACTTGCTGAAAAAACTATTAGTTCTATCGAGGTATCTATAGATAATGATATGGATAACCTTGTGACAGCGGTTCTTTCAGGTCAAACCGTTCTCTTAGGTCCTAACCTATCTGATGCCATCATTATTGACCTAAGAACTTATCCTAATCGTAGTACAGAAGAACCCGATAAAGAAAAGGTGCTACGCGGCTCTCATGATGGTTTTATAGAAACCTTAGTTTGTAATACAGCACTTATTCGTCGCCGCATTCGCGACCCTCATCTTATCTTCGATATGAACTCTATTGGTTCTGTCTCTAAAACTGATGTGGTTATTGCTTATATGGATGATAGAGTGGATAAAAATAGCCTTTTTAAAATCAAAGAAGCCTTAAAGAAATTGGATATTTCTGCACTAACTATGGGTGATCAAAGTTTAGTTGAATCTATTCACTCCTATTCTTCTTTTAATCCTTTTCCCAAGGCGCGCTATACCGAACGACCTGATGTAACTGCTGCACATATTATGGAAGGTAAAGTGGCTATTTTAGTAGATAATACCCCTACTGCACTGATTCTTCCTACCAATATCTTTGACTTTATGCAGTCTGTAGATGACTACTATATGCCTGTTATTACAGGTAATTATTTAAGAATGATTCGTTACTTGGTCTTTATTACGAATTTACTTATTAGTCCTCTATTTGTTCTTATTACAGATAATCCTCAATGGGTTACTGGTCGTGCTATACAGTTTCTACTACCAGATCAGCCCTATGCTATCCCTATATTTTTGCAGTTTATTATACTAGAGATTGCTTTGGATGGTCTAAATCTTGCTGCCCTTAATACTCCTAGTACATTAGGAACCTCTCTATCTATTATCGGTGGATTAATCCTAAGTGACTTTGCGATTGATACAGGCTGGTTTATTCCTCATACCATTTTATATATGGCAGTGATCGCACTTTCTAGTTTTACTCAAACTAGCATTGAATTAACTTATGCTTTTAAGTTTTCTAGATTACTTTTACTTATATTAACTGGTCTTTGGGCTACGCCTGGCTTTATTATTGCACTTGTTATTATTTTCGTTATTATGTTCCGTACAAAAACTTTTACAGGTCAACCTTATCTATATCCACTTATTCCATTTAACGGACCTGCCTTATGGCATTTACTCTTTAGAACCCGTATTAGTACAAAACAACATGTTGGAAAAAAGAATCCTGATGCACAATAAAATACCTTTATCTAGCTAAAAAGGATGTGACCACACTTTATATTGCGTGGCCACATCCTCTTCTCTTTAATTATGCTTCTAATGAAATTTTTAAATCCTTTAACCCAAATAATTCTTTAATACTAATTACTTTTTCACCAAACTTACTGCTTAGTTCTTCTCTTTGAGTTGCTATATTCATTAATGCAGTTTGATTCTCATCGTAATTATTTTCTTTCTTAATGCTATTAATTTCACTTTCTAAATTAGAAGCCTCTGTTTTTAGATTTGATAATTCATTAAGTTTTACATTTCTTTCACTTTCTAATGCACTAATATTAGCAAGGTCTGAATTAGATACTTCTACATAATACGCATATTCTTCTCCATTTCCACTTGCTTTAGTACCTTTATAGTAAATATCTAAGTACTGAACACCTGCATTAGATAAACTAGATTCTTGTAATTTAACAATATACTTTTGGTTAGATGGTCTAAATCCAAATAAACTATTTCTAGGAATAGATGCAATATATTCATTACTTCCTGTTCCGGCTGCCTTTTCAATATATAAAGCCATATGTGTATAGTTTGTGAGTTCATCAATTTTTGTTTCTAAATTGCTAATCTCATTTTGCTTCTGACTAATTGCAGTTTGTTTCTCCTCTAATTGCTTCATACTGTTACTAATTTGAACATCTACTGCATCTTTTTTATTTTGTAATTCAATTTGCTGCTCATCTAATGATTTATATTGGCTACGAATTAAGCAAATTTCACTATAGACATCTTTAAAAGCTGTATACTCACTCTTAGAAATAATTTGCGTCTCATTAAAGAATTCAATCCAATTAGTCATTTGCTCTTCAGTAATTGATTTTGTCTTTAATTCTTTAAAGATACCTTCTTTAGCTAATTCTGATGGAATCTTACTTAAAATAGCTTTTTTATAAACTTCAGCATTCTCTCCTGAATAAACCAAAAGGTCATATAAATTAAATTGGAATTTATCAAATGCCAATTTTTCTGGATACACTGTTAGTAATGCGTATAGATTGTTCACTAAAGCTTCATCTACACTTGGACTTGCTCCATAAATAGCAACTAATCCTTGTTCTAAATCATTTGGTGTCATACGTTTAATATATGTTCTTATTACATCATCATTTATGTTATCAACCAATAAGCGCATAAGTGCTTCATTCATGGTTAAAGTAAGTTTCTTACTATTATATCCTTTAATAATTTGTTTTTGTTTTTCTGGTGTAAAATATGAAAAATTGCTTTCAAAAAAGCTTTTTATCTCCTCAGTATATTCATTTTGCTCCACAAGATAATCTATACCTTGAGCAAAAAACCATTCTTCTTGCTTGTCTTCATTTTTTACATGAGTCTCTAAAATAGAAATAATCCCTGTGGTGTCATTCTTCAACTTATAACCCATAAATTGCAGAACATGAAGATTGGCCGTAATTAAAGCAATAAGAATTGCGACAATTACACCTGCTAATAAGACCCATTTATATTGATCAAATGTTTCTTTTACTGTTTCCATTCCTTACTCCTTATATATCCAATATTTATATATCATTCTTCTTAAAAGGCTCTAATTCCTCTTAAATTCCTATCAACAACTGTCGATTCACCTCTATTATAGTTGATTCATCTACTAATAGCAAAATTTTTTATTTTATTATTAGTAGCTTAAAACGACAACCTATTATTTTCATTATTTACTAGAGATTTATAAGCATTGGATGAGCTACATAATTATACGCCTACGGCCTTGTTTTTCATGACATCATAAGATATGCTTATTATGTTCTGTTTTACAATTATCCTTTCTCCGAGTATGGTCTGTGCTCCTTCACAGCCATACTCTTTTGTATACTTAATAAATAAACTTACGCTCTTCATTTTGAATAATTATAAACTTTTATTGTATTTTTATGCTACATACTTTATAATAATGTACTAGTTAACCTAACCTTAAACATATTCTCTATAGAAAGGCCCTACATTATTATGAATCACAAACATTCATCTCATAACAAACCGTATTCTACAGTCTCGGTTATTAAATTTATTCTTCCTTCGTTACTAGGTATCTTCCTTTTTATGCTACCTATTCACTATGAAGGCTCTATTACTATTCCAATTGCTATTCTATCTAGTACCTTACAAGAACTATTAGCAGATCAAATGTTATGTATATTATTCATTACTGTAACGATTTCAACATTTGGTGCTTTATGTACTAAACTTTTCAAACCACGCTTTGTTTTAAATAACAAATTTTTATTGGCGCTTTTTAATCCTTCTTGGATTTGGCTTATTCTTCGTATACTTGCTTTTGTATTTATTACCATTATTGTACTTGTAGAAAAGGGTTTAATTGTTTCATCAAACTTATTACCTATTGTAGAAATGATTAGCTCTCCAGATACAGGCGGACTTGTATTATCTGATTTGTTACCTGTTCTTTTCTCTATTTTTCTTTTTGCAGGTTTATTTTTACCGCTTCTT
>JAHLFQ010000117.1 GCA_018883705.1 Candidatus Cellulosilyticum pullistercoris | reverse complement strand
GGATCAAACTCTCATATAAAAGTTTGTATCTGCTCGAGTTTAATACTCTTTACTAGTACGTTTCGTACTCATTTGAATTAACTTATAGTTAATTCTTTATGAATCGACTGGTTTTATGGTTACTATTTTGTTTTCAAAGTTCATTTGCTTGTCGCCCTCAGCGACGAATATTATATTATCATGTTGCTTAACATCTGTCAATTACTTTTTTACGTTTTTTTTATTTTTTTGCTACTTTCTTTTTAGTCTCCCATATAAACATGAAATACGCGCACATTTGCCTCTGCAATCTGTGCGCGTATTTCCCTTTATTGACATCACTTATTGATACTTAGCATAAATACTCTACCTATCTTCTATGCTTATATCTACTTCTATCTGTCTATTCTATTTCTATATAAAGTAATTATAAATCATAATTATAAAGTTATTATCATACATCCATTTTGTTAGTACACTTGCCTCTATACTTTGACTAATATCCTGAAAAGCTGGTAATGCTATAAATAGAGGAATAACAAGCCCAATAACAGAGAGTGTCAATATTCCTTTTACTAAACCAAAAATCAGACCAAATCCATGATTAAAACTTGATACAATAGGTAAATGTTCAATTATACTCCCTAACATTCTAAGCACTATACCTAAAATGACTTTAAGCAGGAGCCAAGTAACAAATATTGCAATCATACTGATAATCATATTTGCAATATATATGCTAATGTATTCTTGTATTGTTTTGACTCCAAGCATTTCATACATTGCTGTATTATTATTATTTTTAATTTGCATGGTTAAAAATTCTGGAAGCCATTTAATATTTTCTAGAATAGCATTCCCTTGCGACTGGATCCCTTTTCCAAAGTCAATGGCTTCAATTTTATTAAAAACCCCTTCATAAATGCTTGTATATATAGGTGTTGTCTTTAAAATCATATTAGTAGCTGGATACACAATAAAGGATAATACAAGTGCTACTACCGTACTACATAATGTAAGTGCAGATCGAATGAATCCTCTTTTATATCCAATAGCTGCAAAAATAATTAGTATTAAAACTACAATTAAATCTATCATACTATTTCTTCTCCTTCTTAGGTGTCAGCAAAAGAACATTTTCCTTATTGACAGCAATTCCTTTCTTTAATGATGGTATATAGATCACCTTACTTACATCTGTTGTCGCTGTATATTCAAAAAATGGATTGCCTAATTTATCATATCCACGAAATACATTTGCTTTTTGTATGGTTACACCATTCTCATCTGCATAAAAGTATTCAATACCGCCATCTAAATTAATTGAAAATGTTTCTGCCCCGATATCATTAAAATAAACCAGTTCATCCTGTCTATGCACAACATTTTGAGTTGGTTTTTCAGTTATTATCATTGGAAAATAGCCTAGTCCATGTTCTGTCATCTTTGTAAGATATGGAACAAACACAGCAGATAAATTATTTTGTGTCCCTTTTTGATTACCCTCTAAATCATACCAATCAATGGCTTTATCACCAATACTTACCCAGGTGTTCTTACTAATAAACTCAATATCATAAATTAAGTTATTGGTTTGTTTATAACCATATTTTATATTATCTACATTTTCTGTTTCTCGGTCTTCTACATCTATAGCAATGATTCTCGAAACAACTTGTGGCTCGTCCACACTTACATAACTAATGAGAAGTAACTTATTATCTGGTGAGAGTTCTGCTACTATTGGATAACCATCTTCACTTATAAAAGTCGTTCTCCAACATAGTTTTTTTCCTGAAGTATCATAAGCCGATACAGTATAAGAATTGTTTTCATTTTCTATTGTAGCGATGCCACCAGACTCATTCACCGAAAAATAAACAATGGGATGATCCGTAATAATCTCAGCTTGTCTTCCTTTTTCATTAAATAAAATAATGTGATTTCCTTGCATGCTGCCTACTGCTATGTACGGTTTTCTTTGTACACTTATAAAATTACCCATGCTAAATGTGTCTGACCATATTTCTTCACCTTCAAAATTATAGCTTGTAATACCATCACTAGTTACTTTATATATTTGCTTTTCATTAATGCCTATGGTTGATTTTTCTTTTATATCTAGTGTCAATAATTCTTTAGTCACTTCGAGTTCTACTAATTTGGTGATTCCCAAAGAGATGAAGCCTTTAACATAAGCTACATATAGAACAATCATTAGCGTAATTATAATTAATATCCCATTTGTCCACTTATGTCCTTTCTTATTTAAGTGCGATTGCATCTAATTGCCTCCTTAAATTATGCTACTTTCACTTAATCATACAACACCTAACCTTATATTTCAAAGAATGATTTACAAAAAAAAGACTATTGCCTGCAATAGTCTTTTAAATCATTGATTCGTAGAGTTCGATATACTTTCTAGCTGCATGATCCCATGAAAAATCTTTTTTCATACCATTAAGTTGTATTTTCTTAAAGTCCTCTGGATATTCATTATAATAACAATAGGCTTCTTCTATTTTTTTATACATCCAGTAACCTGAGCACTCTTCAAACTCAAATCCTGTTCCTTCTCCTGTTTCTCTATTATAGTGAGTCACAGTATCCTTTAAGCCTCCTGTTTTTCTTACAACAGGCACTGTACCATACCTCATAGCAATAAGTTGCCCTAAGCCACAGGGTTCAAACAAAGAAGGCATTAAAAAAACATCACTTGCAGCATAAATTTTTTGTGCTAGAGGTTCACTAAAGGTTAAAAAGGCATTAGCACGCTTTTTATATCTATATGCCAAATACTTAAACATATCTTCATATTCTTTTTCACCCGTTCCTAGAATCACAAACTGTACATCTAATTCCATGATCTTATCCATAACCCATACATTATCAATAGTTTCTTTCATAAGATCAAAACCTTTTTGATCTGTTATTCTAGAAACAACACCTATAAGCATACAATCTCTTTCTTCTAACCCATAAGCTCTTTGAAAAAGCTTTTTATTTTCCTTCTTTTGACTTACAGAGCGCCATGTATAATTTTTATAAATATTGGGGTCTGTTTGTGGATTGTATATATCATAATCAATCCCATTTAGGATGCCATTTATTTTATAATATAACTTTTCTGCCAAAAGTCTATTTAAGCCACATCCATACTCATAGGTCTTTATTTCTTCTGCATAACTTGGACTAACTGTCGTAATTTTATCAGAGTATAAAAGCCCAGCCTTCATATAGCTTACCGCTCCATGATATTCTATCTTTTCTGGGGTCATATAGTCATAGCTAAGTTCAAGTACATCTAAGGCTTCTCTTCCAAATAAGCCCTGATATTTCATATTATGTATTGTATAAACGGTCTTAATCCTCGAGAAAAAACTATCCCTACTATACATATCTTTTAAAAGTAAACATAGAGGACCTGTTTGCCAATCATTACAATGAATAATATCTGGCACAAAGTCTATATGTCTTAACATTTCTAATACACCTTTGCAAAAAAATGCAAATCTTTCGTAATCATCTTGATAACCATACAACTCTGGCCTAGAAAAATAGGTATCACTTTTTAAAAAATAAGTAGGTAGGATTGTATCATCGTAATAAACTCCTATGCCTTGTACACGCCATCCTAAATACACATCATAACTTACTAAAAAATGGCTATCATGGTCAAAAAACTGATTACGCATTTTATTATAATATGGCATAACCACACGTGCATCAACGCCTTGTTCACGAAGTTTTTTTGGAAGGGAGCCTATAACATCAGCTAATCCGCCTGTTTTTGCATATGGTACAACTTCACTTGATACAAATAAACATTTAAGTGGGCTTTTTTCCACATCTATCCCTCCTGATATTAAAACAATATATACCCTACTTATCTATCATACACTTTTTCTTCTATTATTTGTACATAAATTTATTATATTCATTTTTTTAAGATTTATTTAGGCATTTTTAATTCTTGTCCTACATAAATCTGGTTTGTGTCTGTAAGTCCATTAAATTTAGCTACTTCCATAGACCTTTTTGCATTACCATATTCCTTATAACAAATATCTGCTAAAGTATCCCCTGTCTGTACAATATAAATATCGTATTCGGCTTCTTCACTAGCTATTTCTTCTCCTTCATCAATACCTGCTATTTCTCCTTCTTCAACAGGTGTTGTAAGTGCTTCATCTTCAAAAACAACTTCCTCAGGTAAGTTACTATCTTCTACTGCACTTTCTGTACCTATAGCATCTATATTAGCCTGATTAAATGGATCATCTATTGGTAATGCCTCACCTATCTTCTCATTATCCACTAGACTTTCTAACCCTGTTAACTGACTACTATTTACCATTTTAGCAGCCTCATTATAATTTTTATTATCATTCATCTTAACAATCACAGCTGTTAATGCAATTAATATAATACTTGCTGCCATTACTGTTAAATTTAAATTCTTTCTTTGTGCATATTCTGCTTTTCTCATTTTACCAATTTCTCTAAACTGGTTGACAACTGTATCCTTTATTTCTTCCTTCGCTCCAGATGTAAAAGGATGATCTAGCATAAACTGCTGCATATCCTCATTTCTTTCATAGTACATGCAATAACCACTTTGTTCTTTTAACTCCTCATCCTCATAGACATAAAGTGTTTCGATCTTATTAATGGCATCAACAAGCATACAAATCGTGCCATTACCTTCAAATACATCTTGGTGCTCTCTAAGCTCTTTCATTGTAAGCATAGTTCCATAGCCAGGTTGCATATGCATCCATCCAATAATCTCTTGGTCTTTAAAATAGGCCTTTCTTTGGTGTTCTACTTCTTCAACCGTTCCCATATCAATCCATTCTGATCCTTCTCCAAGCTTGTCCATATTAATAGGAATAATGCCTCTAACAATAGCTTCTTTACTATCGTTATAAATCTCACCAATTAAAATAGCTGAACTTTCTTTTGCTAAATCAGCTGCTCCAAGCTGATAAATATAGGTATAGACATAGTCTTCAATGTAAATGTGATAAGCACAATCCATGTCTCCAACTACTTTAATATTTTCCAATTTACCAGTATTTTTTTTAGTGCTCATCACTGTGATTTTTTCTATGATGTTTTGTCCTTTTTCTTCTGCCTCGCTACCCTCTACTTTTTCTTTAACATGTTCGCTTGCTGAATATTGTTTTTTTACATCTTGTTTAGCTTGATTCTTTTTTGGTCTATAGCTTAATTTTCCCATAGGTGGATTCCCCTTTCCAATTTTATCCATTTACCTAAGCATACTATAGACTTTATTAATATTTTAATCTTTAGTGTCGAGTCATTTAAATTTTTTATTGATCTTTTATTGTATAATTTTTCTTTTTCTTCCATTTTTAATCGTTATTTTATTTCTTTAGAAGTTCATTTATTCAAATTTTATAGATTCATGTATTATAAACTTGCTTTATTTATTTTACTATTATTTTCATTTCTCCCATTTTCATTTCCATTAATTGTAATATTTATTTCTAAAAAAATGTAAATAAAAAGGCAAAAAAATGGAAGACTATTAGTTGAGACTAAGAAAGTGGTGAAAAAATGAATCTTAAACCTAATTTAGCCCCTATTTATATTAATGTAAACGAAAGTAATCACCTAAGCTTGTTTTGTGAACAACTATCGAACTATCTACTTGCGTATCTGCCCCATCACAATCATGAGCTTGTGATTGTTTGTATTGGAACTGATCGTGCTACCGGTGATAGCTTAGGTCCTTTAGTGGGTTACAAACTAAAAAATTTAACTTATGATCAGGTAACACTCTACGGAACACTTGATGAGCCTGTTCATGCAAAAAATCTAGAAGAAACTTTGGATGAAATTGTAGAAAAGCATAAAGATGCACTTGTTATTGCCATTGATGCCTGTCTTGGTGCTACGCAAAATGTTGGATGTCTCTCTTTAGGAGAAGGTGCCATTAAACCTGGTGCCGGTGTAAAAAAAGAATTACCTCCAGTAGGGCATATCCACATTACAGGCATTGTTAACTTCAGTAGCCTTATGAATATGGTTATTCTTCAAAATACCAGATTGTCTCTTGTCATGAAAATGGCTGATACAATTGCTTCTGGTATGAAGTATTGCCTCTGGAGGTACTATAATCATTTATCTTAACTACTAACTGGAATTAAAGCTCTAATTTTAAATCACTTGGTTTAATCCAATTCATTTTGCGTAAAATTTCTGCAAAAATCCAGGTAAGTATTCCTGGGAGCACAAAGCAAACGAGTAAAATTTCTACTATCAGCATCTTGCCACTTACACCTTTATCAATCATTGTTTGCCACATAAGAAGTGGTCCTACAAGACCTGATGTTCCCATACCTGAGCCTGTTGCTATATTTTCTAATTTAAAAACAACAGATGCAACAGGCCCAGTAATGGCACTTGCTAAGATAGGTGGTAACCATATCTTAGGATTTTTAATAATATTAGGCATTTGTAACATGGAAGTTCCTAACCCCTGTGCAATTAATCCATTAATTTTATTTTCCCTGTAACTCATTATTGCAAATCCAATCATTTGCGCACAGCACCCTGCTGTTGCTGCACCACCTGCTATCCCTGATAAATTTAATATCACACCAATTGCTGCAGATGAGATTGGCAAAGTTAAAAAGACTCCCATGATAACTGATACAACAATTCCCATAAAAAAAGGTTGCAATGTCATAGCCATTTTAATCAGTTCACTAAGCAAAGTTGTAAACTGTGATAAACTAGGTTCAATACAATATTGGGCTATACTACCTGATAAGATGGTAACTGCTGGTGTCAGTAGTATATCTAATTTTGACTTTCCAGATACTAATCTTCCAATTTCCACACCAATAACAGCGGCTACAAAAGCACCTAACGGATCTCCAGGTCCACTTAACAAAATATCATTTTCGATGATAACCACTCCTGCTGCTAGCTTCGCTCCATAGGCACCTACTAAACCATTAATGATGCTAGAGTATAGCACTAATTTACTAGCACCTAACTGATGTGCTACGCCAACTGCAATACCTACTCCAGTCATTACAGTCCCTAGTTTGCCTAGCATCATTAACATTTGTCCTATCCATAGATTAGAAAAAAAGCTACCTAATTGTTTAATAATCGTTCCTATAA
>JAHLFQ010000116.1 GCA_018883705.1 Candidatus Cellulosilyticum pullistercoris | reverse complement strand
TAAAAGTTACTTTATGAATCGTTTTTGGTGCCAGTTGATAAGCTACCTTTGCAATTTTTAATGCTCCTGCCGTATGAGAGCTAGAAGGCCCAATCATATTAGGACCAATAATATCAAATACACTTAGTTCTTTCATGTGACATCCTCTTTTTCGTCGTGATATGATAGTTTATTATGTCCATTATATTCTAATAAAACCCATAAATAAAAAAAGAAGGCTAATAGCCTTCTTTTTCATTTTAAACCCTTACTTATTTTCTCTTACTTATTTTCCCCTACTTATTATCATTCATTTTTTTATCTTTTAATTTCTGTGGCATCTCTGGTTCAAAATAAATCCAAATTGATTTTGAATTAGTAGCTTCCTTTACGGCACGCTCTGATGATCTTGCAATCCCATTTAATACTGTTTTTTTAATACTCATAACAATTCCTCCTTTGTTTTAACGGCAACCACAGAGATAGCTGCAATCATTTGGGTTGAAATAAGTGCTACAGCTAGCTCAGAATATTGTTTCAGTATGCTCAAAAACAATATGCCTATCAAGCTATAACATATGGTAATAAAACGTACTCTCTTACTTCGTTCTATCATTTCTTGTTCTGTCTTTGGATTTTTTTGACTATTCATTGCACCATTTTTACAGAAATAGTAGCTTGAAATTAAACTGACTCCTATAAGTACTAAACTTATTGATGCAAAATGATTTAGCCATAACATAAAAAGCCCCACTCCATAAGAAAAACAAGAAAGACAAAAACATAAACTAAAAGAACACGCATGATACCCTCCAGCATAGTGCCTCAAATGAATGAGCGCACCTAGAAAGATAATGGTAAAAAGTGCCTTATGTATGATAAAGCCTGTCATCAAAATACAGATACTTGTAAAGCTTGCCATAAGTATAAGTAGTATTCCATACTCATAAATCTCTATATCATCTTGTTGAATCACTTCATTATCTACTAACTGAACAGCTAATCTCTTTGAAATATATCTTAGCATGATTCATTCCCCCTACTGTCTTTCATAAAACGAAAACATCGACTCCTAATATACCTTACCATCTTATGATATAGGTAATTCTATATTTAAATGAAATTGATAATCTTCGCAGTACCATTCTAGTACCCCACCATATTTACTAGTTGTTGTCTGCATACTCATCATTCCTATTCCATGCCTTTTTCTATCTTTTTTAGTTGTTGTCAGTTGTTCTTTTGCTGCAATATTTTCTTTGACCGAATTTTTGACCTCAATAAGCATGCTTTCACTTTTAGTACTAAATATAATCTCTATTTTTCTATCTTTCATTTCAGGTACTTGTTTAGCAGCTTCAATGGCATTATCTAAACTATTACTTAAAAGTGCACACAGATCCATGTCCTCAATATGTATTCTCTCATCCATTTGTCCAAATACTAAAAAATCAATTTTAAGATTTTTGGCGTGCACTGCTTTTTGATTAATAACTGCATCTGCTATTTCATTTCCTATATGAATATTTAAGTCATTTTTTTGCCAGCTGTTCGTCAAATTTTGAATATATACTCTTGCTTTTGGGATATTCTCCATTTGCAAGAGCATATCAATACAACTGATATGATTATTAAAATCATGTCGATTTTTACGCCATTCTTTTTCTATCTCTTTTTGTTCTAAAACAGCTTTTGTCAATAATTCATTTTGATACTGTATTAAGTCATATTCTTTTTCCTTATTCATTTTGACATTCAACTGGCTAATGGCCCAATAAATAATCACATCGGTTACGAAGATGGTTAATGAAATAACACATACTAAAATATCAATTTCCTTCTCTACATAACCGATATAATGATTTTGTTTAATTTCAAATAAACTATATAAACAAATGATTGAAATTAAAAATACAAGAAGTAATATATGAAGATTCGTCTTTAAGTAACTTTTTGATGCCATTTCACTCTTGCTAGAAATAATAAGTACTAAACATAAGATAAGTACCTTGCTAATCATCCCTATAATATAGCGCATGCCATAAGCTTCCATTAGATTCTTCATTACGATATTAGGAAATAGTATCCCTACAGTAGATGTGCATACGGTATCGCTTAATGCTACTAACAAAACATATATCCCTGCATAAATAAGATACATGTGCTTTTTGGCTTTGAAAATAGTCATGCCATAGACAGTAAGCATTAAGACACTCATTAACACTTTGATAAGAGTAAAAACTTTCCCATACATTTTGACATACAATAAAGTCACTGTGCCAAAAAATAAAAACAACTCTCCTACAAGATTTATTTTTCGTTTTTTACAATGCTTACTCATAAATACACAAAAAATAATTAATTCTGATAAGCACATCATCCATTCCAGTCCAACTCTGTATATTTCATGCATTAGGCAACACCTCTTTAAATTAGCTCACTTTCTTCAAAATGCGCCCTTTTATCTGTCATATCAATTAATTTATTATATAATAATCAAATAATGGTTTTAACATAATTATATAATAATCAATTCAACAAATAATTTCAACATAAATTTTAAATTTTGTAACTTTTTCAAAAATTATATCTAATTTTAGATGATTATCCAATTATTTTCTTCAATGTCGCTCGCTAATCTTCCTTAACATATTTTCTAATTATTTTAACTAATAAATAATGAGAGGTAAATGTTGACAAGCGTCAGTCATCATGCTATTATAATAAAGCACTTAGGATTTATCCTATATCATTTTGTCATACCATTTGCTGTTATAGCACAGTCGGTAGTGCACTACATTGGTAGTGTAGAGGTCACGGGTTCGATTCCCGTTAACAGCTGTATAAAAGAAGCTAGTAGTCTCAATATATTTTGAGGTTACTAGCTTTTTTGTTTTACTTATTTTGTGTTGCCATTTGCCATAAGTGTTGCCTCTCGTGTTGACACATCATTTTTTTAAATTTAGGGTTTAATTTGATACAAAGTGTGCTATAATATAATAAAGAAAGCACCAGTGCTACCAACACTGATGCTCCCTGAATGTTTTGTATTTGGGGCTATGATTTAAAATCAATTAAATATCAATTTTCTTGATTAGAACTGTCTTTCGTAACGGGTGGACAGTTCTTTTGTTTTGCACTGATTTCTAATTCAAAGGATTTAAAACTACCTTTGAATTTCACTTTATCAATAAAAGTATCTTTCTTTGGATATACAATAATTGCTACTGCAACTACTATAACCAATACTATCACTTGTACAAACACCATTCATAGCACCCCCTTCCTACTATGTCATAGTAAGCTTACTATTTCATAGCCCTCAGGAGGGTAACATACAACCCCCATGCCACCCTGCATGGATTAATTAAAGCTTCTATAGTATAGCATAAATCCACCATTCTATATAGTACTTTTAATATAAAAAGACACCTGTATTCTAAAATGTACCCCTTGTAAAGGACATTTAAAAAAAGCTAAGCAACATTAAGAAGATGATTTCTGTATTGTACAGGAGTCATCTTTTTTAAGTTCCATTGGCATCTATATTTATTATAATAAGTTATGTATTCTTTAATTTCTTTTCTTACTTCATCTATTGTTTTACATTCCTTTATGGCTATTTCATCTTTTAGGTGCCCGAAGAATGATTCTTGAAGAGCATTATCCCAACAATTTCCGCGTCTTGACATGGATTGTTTCATTTTATATTTCTTTACAATTGCTT
>JAHLFQ010000115.1 GCA_018883705.1 Candidatus Cellulosilyticum pullistercoris | reverse complement strand
AAAAAGCGACAAAATGATGTTTAGTCATTCTGCCGCTTTTTATCTTGATAGTATGATACTATACTAGTTCATCTCATCTAGTTTAACAATTTTTAAATTCATAATACCATTTGCTTCAATTTCTTCTTCATATTTTTCTTCAAAGCCTAACTGCATTTCTTTTAATGCTGCCTTTGTTATATTTTGGTCTACATCTCCTGCATAGTTTAAGGCGTCACGACGTGCTAAACGCATTACAAGCTCTTCCCAGAATACATTGGTATCATATTCATCAATATAATCGTTAAACTCATCTTCTTCATATTCATGAGTTGGCATATACTCGCCAAACTCCTCACTGTATTCCACTAAGTTATCTAAACCAAAATCACCAGCCATTTTGTAAAATTGTTGCTCCATATTTGAATAGGCCTCTATACGTTCTTCTTGACTACGCGTTCCATTAATAAGAAGATTCCCTGCATAGACTAAATCCATTAATGTCTTAAATTCTTCTTTTGTACACTCAATTTTCATTTCAATCCTCCATGTAGCTTATATTCTTACTTTATAGTCTATAAAAATTCAGCGCCACTGTCTAGCCTAGTTTCTTTTATGTCTATCACAAGAAAGCGGACTAACGTCCACATTCTTCCGCTAGGGGAACCTAGTTCCCCTTCGGCGCTGACAAAATCATGTCAGCTGAGCACCCTTCTGAATGCGGCGTGGAAATCCTTCCTCTGCACCCCTTATATGATAGAAAAGTAGAACTTTCCTATCATATAAAAAAGGAAGCTATCAAAAATAGCTTCCCTTTTATTACATCTCTCTTCTGCCTTCTAAAGCTCTAGATAGTGTAATTTCATCTACATATTCTAAGTCGCCACCTACAGGCACACCATGTGCTATACGTGTCGTTTTAATTCCCAAAGGTTTAAGAAGCTTACTAATATACATAGCTGTCGCTTCACCTTCTATATTGGGATTTGTTGCAATAATAACCTCTTGTACTTCTTCTTTTTGAATACGTTCAAGAAGTTCTTTAATTTTAATATCACTTGGCCCAACACCCATCATCGGAGAAATAGCACCATGTAAGATATGGTAGAGCCCTTTATATTCTTTAGTCTTCTCGTAAGCTGCCATGTCTCTAGGGTCTTCTACTACCATAATCTGATGACTACTAGAACGCTCTTCATCTTTACAAATAGGACAAAGTTTATCATCCGTAAGGGTACAACATTTCTCACAATAATTGATATTCTTTTTAGCATTAATAAGCGATTCTGCTAACTTTTCTACTTTTTCTATAGGTAAATTAATAATATGAAACGCTAAACGCTGTGCTGATTTACTACCAATGCCAGGTAGTCTAGATAGCTCTTCAATAAGAGCCACCATCTTATCTCCATAGTAACCACTCACTAGAAGAGGCCTCCAGTTGGTAATCCACCTGTTAATTTACCCATTTCTTTTTGAGAAAGCTCATCAGCTTGACGAATTGCTTCATTCACTGCTACAAGTACTAAATCTTCTAATGACTCTACGTCTTCTGGATCTACTACTTCAGGATCAATTTTAATAGATTTGATTTCTTTTTTACCAGTGATAACAACTTCTACCACACCACCACCTGCTGTAGCAGTAAGCTCTTTTGTTTCAAGCTCTGCTTGAGCTTGCTCCATTTGTCTTTGCATTTTTTGTGCTTGTTTCATAAGTTGTTGCATATTAGGCATGCCACCAAAATTTCTCATGTTATATCCTCCTAAAATCACACGCTATAGTTACTATATTACATTGTAACTTATCTTACATCAATATGAAAGTTTATTTTCGCTTGAACATCTCTTAAAATACTAGAAATATCTTTGACTTCTTCTGTAACAGCTGGACTGGAACCATAAGTCTCAATAGACTTTTCTGCATACTCATCAGCAGACATAGTCCTTACCTTCACTTCTTTACCTGCAAAGTTATTAATGGCTATTTTAACATCCTCTAAATAGCGGTTGACACCTGCTTCCATACCTTTACCATACACAATATACAAGATATCACCTTCAATATAACCCAAACGGGTAGACATATAAACAGCTCTGGCTGCTGATGTCGTTCCAAAAGTATTTAAAATTTCATACCACTTATTCTTAAGAAGCTTTACTTCATCTGGAACAGCTTTAGGAAGCCTTGTTGGAACGACCTCCTTATTAGGAGCTGCTTGTACTACCGGCGTCGCAGCCATAGTAATTCCCTCTGCCATTAGTTTCTCTAGCTTTCGCTCCATTTCTTGCATCTTAGCCATCATACTCTCTGATGAGTCGTCCATCTGCACTTCACATAACTTAAGAAGTGCTACTTCTAATAAAATTCGTGGTGAAATCGCTGTTCTAAGTTCATATTCTAGCTGAGCTAAATGCTTAATATACCTCATCAGTTCATTAGTAGATAACTCTTCTGCTTGTGCTCTTAGTCTTTCTACATATTCACTACTATAATCTAGGACATCACTACCACCTTTTGTAGTCTTAGCAACTAATAAGTTTCTACAATGTTCTAGTAAATCACTTGCAAATTGTCTAAGGCTTCTACCTTGTCTATTAACTTCTTCACATAAAGCTAGCATCTTATTAGCATCCTTATTCAAGATGGCTGATATCATATCAAAAAGCAAACTTGTATCAACTGCTCCTACTAGGTAAAGTACCTTATCAAACGTAATTTGTTCTCCAAAATAAAAGGAAATACTTTGTTCTAATATACTTAAGGCATCACGCATACCACCATCTGCAAGTCTGGCAATATAAGAAAGTGCCTTTTCTTCAATATCTATCTCTTCTTTTTCCATATATTTTTTTAAAGTTTCTTCTATTTCATGAGCAGTGATACGCTTAAAATCAAAACGCTGGCAACGTGATAAAATAGTCACCGGTATTTTCTGAGGATCTGTCGTTGCTAATATAAAAATAACATGTGCCGGTGGTTCTTCTAACGTCTTAAGCAAAGCATTAAACGCACCCGTAGAAAGCATATGTACCTCATCAATAATGTATACCTTATACCTTCCAACTGCTGGTGTGTATTTCACTTCTTCATTAATTTCACGAATATTATCTACACCATTATGAGATGCAGCATCTATTTCAATAACATTCATAGCCGAACGATCGTTTACTTTCTGACAGGTATCACATTTGCCACATGCCGAGCCATTAACAGGTGTTTCACAATTTACTGCCCTAGCAAATATCTTTGCAATAGAAGTCTTACCCGTTCCCCTGCTTCCTGAAAAAAGGTATGCATGAGCCACACGATGTGAGTTAATTTGATTTCTAAGTGTACGAACAATATGCTCCTGTCCTACAACATCATCAAAAGTGTATGGTCTATATTTTCTATATAACGCTAAGTAACTCATGGTTTTCCCTCTCTTTAGTATCCACATTTAATCTTTTTATATTATACCACAAATTGCAAACTTCTAATACAACCCTTATTAAGGTCTCATCTCGTTTCTTTATTTCACTAGACAAGTTTCTATTATCTATATTCTCCATATTATGAAACTGTAACACTTTTATAATCGAGGTAGACTACCATGTTAGAATCTTTATTACTTGTATTTTCACTATGTGTTGATGCCTTTGTTGCTAGCTTTGCATATGGTACAAATAAAATTAAAATTCCTGTAGTATCTAATATTATACTCACGTCTATTTCTACGCTATTTCTAATGCTTTCTATTGCTCTAGGTTCTCTCATTCATGGTCTTATTAGCGAAAAGCTTGCCCATATTATCTGTTTCATCATCTTATTTCTTTTAGGTTTTTTAAGAGTCTTTGAAGGTTTTCTTAAAAACTATTTAAATAAGAAGGCCCTTTCTCCTCATAATATCGAAGTCACTCTCTTTAACTTTAAACTAGTACTTAATGTCTATGCCGACGTCACACTTGCAGATTTAGACCATTCTAAAAGTCTTAGTACTAAAGAAGCACTTTATTTAGGTACTGCCCTTTCATTAGATAGTTTAATTGTCGGATTTGGAGCAGCTCTAGCCCCTATCTCCTTTTTACAGATCACTCTTTTCTCTATTATCTTTAATTTTTTTGCCATAGCCATTGGCGCTTTTATCGGAAGCAAATGTGCAGAAAAATTAGATAT
>JAHLFQ010000015.1 GCA_018883705.1 Candidatus Cellulosilyticum pullistercoris | reverse complement strand
AAGGTAATAAACGCTATTTCTGGTTTTGTTATCAATGTCATTCGTTCTATTCCGTTTATTATTCTACTAGTACTACTGTATCCTTTTACAGAGTTCTTATTACATACAACAATTGGAGCTAAGGCAGTAACTGTGCCTCTGACTGTAGCAGCCATTGCCTTTTTAGCAAGACTAGTAGAAGGTGCCTTTGCCGAAATTGACAAGGGGGTAATAGAAGCTTCCTTAGCAATGGGGGCAAGTGTCAAAGATATTATTTGGGATGTACTTTTAGTAGAAGCTCTGCCAGGGATTATTAGGGCGATTACAGTAACGATTATTAGTATGATTGGGTACTCATCTATGGCAGGGACTGTTGGTGGAGGTGGTATTGGAGACTTAGCAATACGATATGGCTACCAACGTTATCAAACAGATGTGCTTATTATCACTGTTATTATCTTAGTCATAGCTGTTCAGCTTATTCAGCTTATTGGTGAAAAAATAGCAGTACGTATAACCAAGAAATAAATCGTATAGAATCAGAGTTTATTAATAATACATATAAGATAGGAGAGATAAGAATGAAAAGAAATTTATTAGGTAAATTAAGTCTAGTGGCATTAGGGTTTAGTTTATTAGTAGGCTGTGGAAGTAACGTAAGTACTGCTGGGACAGATAACACACAAGAAAAGAAAACGATTAAGTTTGGAACCTGCCCAGGGCCTTATGCAGATATGGTTAAATATGCACTTAAACCTTCCCTTGAAGCTAAAGGGTATACTATAGAAGTTATTGAGTTTAGTGACTATGTTCAACCTAACTTAGCATTAAGTAAAGGAGAAATTGATGCAAACCTGTTCCAACATGAAGTTTACTTTGAGAACTTTAAAACAGAACATAACTTAGAATTAACTAAGCTTATCAATGTACCTACTGCTGGGCTTGGTATTTATTCAAATAAATATAAAGATTTAAGTGAAGTAGAAGAAGGTGCGACTCTAACTGTACCTAATGATGTTACAAATTTAAGACGTGCTTTAAAAGAGGTGCAAAATGCTGGACTTCTTACAATTGATGAAACAGTAGATGTTACTGCTTTTAGTGAAAAGGATATTACAAGTAACCCACTTAATCTTGTCGTAACAGGTGTAGAAGCAGCACAACTTCCAAGAACACTAGATAGTGCAGATTTAGCAGCTGTACCAGGAAACTTTGCACTTGCAGCAGGCATGGATTTAAGTTCAGCTATTTATACAGAAACTTTAGCTGAAGAGATGAAAAATATCATTGCAGTACAAACAAAAGACAAAGATGCACAATTTGTAAAAGACATTATTGATGTAGTAGAATCAGAGGATTTTAAAAATGTTATTGAAGGAAGTGACTATGACTTTAGTGCGTTCCAAAAACCAGAGTGGTATACAGCAAAATGGGGTAATAAAGCTCAGTAGAGCATAGATAAGAAATTCTAGATTAAAGAGTCTTAACGAGATACCAAAATACGTATGTTCGTTAAGACTTTTATTAATGTGATACGAATATATAAAGTAAGATATTAAACTTATCAAAAAGGTTTAAATTGGAAAGTATAATAAAGTATTTTTCTTATAGAGATAATGGTGGTATGATAAGAATGCAATTAGAAATAATTTTTATAGTTTTACTATGATTTAGGAGGCATAAATGTTAAATCAGTTTTCAAGAACGGAACTTTTATTTGGTAAAGAAGCTATGGAAAAGCTTGCAAATGCAAGAGTAGCAGTCTTTGGAGTAGGTGGTGTAGGTGGCTATGCAGTAGAAGCCTTAGCGAGAAGTGGGGTAGGTACCTTTGATATTATCGATGATGACAAAGTATGCTTAACCAATATTAATAGGCAAATCATTGCCACAAGAAAAACGGTTGGTAGATATAAAGTAGAAGTCATGAAGGAAAGAATCTTAGAGATCAATCCAAAAGCTATAGTTCATACACATCAATGCTTTTATACACCTGAAACAGCTGACCAATTTGATTTTTCTCAGTATACCTATGTAATCGATGCCATTGATACGGTGACAGGAAAAATTGAACTTGTTATGAGAGCACAAGCAGCAGGCGTACCGATTATGAGCTCTATGGGGGCAGGAAATAAGTTAGACCCTACTAAGTTTGAAGTGACAGATATCTACAAAACGTCAGTATGTCCACTGGCTAAGGTTATGAGAAGAGAATTAAAAGCAAGAAGAGTTAAGAAATTAAAAGTTGTTTATTCTAAGGAACTTGTTAGAAAGCCAATAGAAGATATGTCTATTAGTTGTCGTGCAAATTGTATTTGCCCACCAGGAGCAGAAAGAAAATGTACAGATAAAAGACAAATTCCAGGTAGTACAGCGTTTGTTCCTTCAGTAGCAGGGCTTATTATCGCAGGTGAAGTGATTAAGGATATTACAGGGGTAAGATAAGTAGGAATTAAAATTGTAAGACAATTTCCACTTTAGAAGATATAAAGTATCCTTACTATGGATACAATTCTTCTAAAGTGTATCGTACATATAATTGAAGCGATAGAGTTTCTTAAATAACAGGAAAATAGATAAAGTTGCAAAGTTATTCTTATCTATGACCTTAAGAAGGGAATGACATAGAATATGAAAACAGATATGACAAAGGGGAATATTACAAACCATCTTGCTAAATTTGCATTACCACTCATATTAGGAAATATCTTTCAACTAACGTACAATGCAGTAGACTCTATTATTGTAGGTAGATTTGTAGGTGATGCAGCACAAGCAACTATTGGAACAGCCAATCCGATAATGAATATTGCGGTATTTTTTATAGTAGGAATTTGTACGGGAACTTCTGTACTGATGAGCGAATATTTTGGAGCGAAAGATTATGATAAGCTTCGAAAAGAGATAGGCACAGCAATAAGTGTAGGCATATTATTTACTGGAGTGCTTTCTATTATTTGTATGCTTTTATCAAGACAATTTTTAATACTTATTAATACACCAGATGAGATTTTGGATATGGCAACTCATTACTTACAAATCGTATTTGGAGGACTTTTATTTACCTTTCTTTATAATGTTTATGCAGGAACCATGAGAAGTATAGGAGATGCTAGAACACCTATTTATTTTGTAGCATTCTCAGCACTATTAAATGTTTTTTTTGACCTGCTTTTTGTAGTGTATTATAAATTAGGCGTGCATGGGGCTGCTATAGGAACAATTTTATCAGAAATGATTTCAGCAATCTTATGTGTTGTTTATGTACATATTAAAATGCCAATGATTAGTCTAAAGTGGAAAGATTTACGTATTGATAAGAAGTTACTCAAAGATACGGTTAACTATAGCTGGTCAACAGGTATGCAAAAGATTACGCTTAATGTGGGAAAAGTACTCATACAAGCTTTTGTTAATGATTTAGGAGTAGCAAGTATTGCCGCTTTTAATGCAGTAAATAGAGTAGATGATTTTGTTTTTCAACCACAGCAAAGTATTGCATCAGCGATGACGACCTTTGTGGCACAGAATCGAGGGGCAAAGAAACCTGAAAGAATTCGAAAATCCTTTTTAACAGGGATGTTAATGGAAACAGCTTATTGGATTATAATTGGTACGATAGTATGGATTTTCTCAGAAAAGATTATGTACTTATTCGTAGGAGATACAACGACTGAGGTTGCAAGATTAGGTATTATTTATCTTAGAACAATGGCTTTCTTTTACTTACTACCAGGTATGACAAATGGCTTACAAGGCTATATGCGTGGATGGGGTAAAATGAACATTTGTCTTGCAAGTACCTTTGTTCAAATTACAGGAAGAGTAGTAGCAGCAGCTATTTTGATTCCAAAATTTGCAGTGGCAGGTATTTCCTATAGCTGTTTAGTAGGATGGATTTGTATGCTGAGCTTTGAAATTCCTTTCTATTTAAGATTAAGGAAAAGAGAGTATCAAGTTCTAGATAGGAACAGGAAAGGCAGTGCATCATTGTGATGCAGGCCTTTCCTGTTTTTTGTATGATTTTAAGTGTTAAAGAGCAAGGAGATTAATAATCTTGTTACCTTTTTTTAGAGAAGGTGTCTAATAGAGGGAAAAGGGGGAGAGAGGAACTATTAGATACCATAGAGCAAAATGAAGTTTTAAATCAAATAAGTAGATTACAGTATAAATACAAAGAAGTCATTCTACTTTATTATTATCAAGAATTGAAAGTAAGCGAAATAGCTGAGATATTAAACATTAGTGAGGGTACAATAAAAATGAGATTAAATAGGGCGAGGAAGAAACTAGGGGAGTCTTTAAGTGAGGTGAGTATATATGGATAAGTACAACTTGTTAAAGCAAACCATAGATGAGGAATTATATAAAATTAAGATGGAAGAGGGAATGAAAGCTAAGATTAGAAGGTCGTGTGAATATATAGAGATTGTACCTAGACAAGCTACTAAAATAAGGAGATATAGAAAAATAGGTATTATAGCAATAGTCTTAGTTTTAGCTTTTTCAAGTACAGTACTGGCAATGAACTATGTATTAGGATTAGATTTGTATTTTGGCAATAGTAATTTAGAAAGAGCAACTAAGGAGAGAAAAAGTATTCATTTATCTGATGAAGAAAATGGTGTTCGTTTAGAAGTAGAAGAAGTAATGATTCAGCAATATAGTTCCATTATTACCTTTAGTTTTATTAATGAAACAGATATTCCTTGGCCAGAAAATATTACATGTAATAGTCTGGATATTAATACAAAAGGATCAGTAGGACCATCTGAGGGAATCCTTTCAGAAGATGGTAAGCGGTTAACTTATTATCTAGAAAGTTATTCAGAGCAGAATATGAATAATCTAGAAGCTTCTCTACAGGCAACTAATCTAGTGACAAATAGGACAATAGAGAAAGTCATAGAAACACCTATTAAAGAAATATATGAAATGCAAGGTGCTAAGGTAGATTATAAGGATTATGAATTTGACTTATCCAATGATCCTTTTGAAAAATTAATGGAGTTAATTAATAAAAGGAAAAGTAAAGAAACAATCATTTTAAATTCAAACTATCCTTCAATAAGTTTAGTTGGAGTAGGATTTTTAGTTAATGATAAAGAAAGTTCAGAAAGGATGGGAAGAGGAACAAGTGGGCTTGTCTTATTTATAAGAAATGCTGAATATACAGTTCACACGAAGTGGAGGGAGGACTCGTACTTAGAGGGAGGAATTTCAGAGGTTATAGATACACGAACGGGTGAAGTTTATACAGCCACAGAAAGTTCTACATTCAGTGATAGCCTGTTTAAAGGAGAAATAACGGCTTGTTATTTTCCTAATATAGAAGAAAGTATGATTCCTTACTTAAAAGCAACAAGTGATTGCAGAAGGAGAGTGGCAAGTTAATTTTGTACTTGAAGAAAACAAAAATATGGTGAAGCTAGAACCGAATCTTAGCTTAAAAAGTGGTAATGAAGAAATTTATATTGATGAAGTCTATCTTTCTGCATTAGGTGTGCAACTTAAAATACATACCATAAATGAAACGACGCAGAAGATAAAAGGCACTCTAGAGGAAGAGATAGAGGTAGAGCTAATAGATAAGAACGGTATCATATCTAATATGAAAAATAAAAGTGCAATGTCAGTACAGGATAAAGAAGAAAAACTACAAGGTTTTATATTGTCGTATAATCAGTATGATCAAAATAAAAATCGTAGTTTTCTAGAAGTAGAAGATATCAGTTCCATTATCATTAATGGACATGAAGTACCTATTTCTTAAATCATAGTTATTAGAGTAGTGATATAGATGTATTACTACGTAAATCTTTTGCTGCCTACTAAATTTAGGCTCTATTAGATTCATCTAATCCGTTCTAATAATACATTCTATTTCTCCTGTTGGATATTTTACTATTACGTTAACTAGCTTATCTTGATAAAATGTCAGCATTGCAGCGGCTTTTCTATCTTTTAGATAATAGCGAAGTACTATAGTGCCTGAGCCTATATCTTCGTATAACCTTCCGAGGTTATGAACAACTTCTTTAGTAGTCATACCTGATTGTAAAGCTGTAATCTGTTTATAGGTGGGTCTTCTAAAGATAAGGCTTCCCATAATGATTAGGGAGCATATTAATAAAGTCATTACTAATACAAGGACTTTTTTCTCTTTTTTATTTCCAAACATAATCTATCTCCCTTTCAATCTTAATTTATTAGTATATAAAATAGCTATTTAATTAGTAGAACATCCTGATTAGGTTATCATTATAAGTTGGAATTTATAGATTATTTTTTCTTTCTTTTTTCACATTCTAGCGTTATAACAGAATTTCCCGCAAGAATACAACTCATTATGCAGATTACTGTTCCACTTGCCTGTATTGTGGTATTAATAATGCCTGTAAAACTATTAAGAATAGCCAACATAATTACACCCAAGCAAATTATTAATATTATCTTAGATAAAATACTGTAATTTTTCATGTAAATCTCCTCTAAATTCTTAAAAAATAAAATAACTATTTTAAAAATATTCTTTATAAGTCTATATCATAAGTTTGAATATTTCAATAAATTATTGTCTAGTAAAATATAGACTCTCTAAATTGATAGATTTAAAACATGTGGTACAATTGTAGAAATTAAAAAAGATAGTTAAAAGCAAAGGCACAACTATTAACCATTAAAGATGGTGCTGAAGGTATATTTAGGACTTAATAAATCTTTCTTCAAAAACATAAAGGCTATAAGCAAAATCAGTGTGCTTATAGCCTTTTTATTTATTGTGAAAGCTGATATAGTAGAGAAAAAACTTTATACATAATGAAAGGTGAGTATATGTCAGATTCTATTTTAACTAAAAAAGCAATTGCAGCAGCACTTAAAGAACTTACAACTACTAAGCCTTTTGATAAGATATCTATCTCAGATATTACAAAATCTTGTGGTTTAAATCGTCAAACCTTTTATTATCATTTTCAAGATAAATATGAGCTTTTAAGCTGGATTTACTATACAGAAGGCTTTTCAGTAGTTATTCATGATATCAGTTTTGAAAATTGGAATGAAAAAATCTTAGCATTTTTAATTGCTTTAAAGAACGATAAAACATTTTACTGTAATACTATCAAATCAGCAGAGAAAGATTTTGTAGAGTATCTTTTACAG
>JAHLFQ010000114.1 GCA_018883705.1 Candidatus Cellulosilyticum pullistercoris | reverse complement strand
CAAGTGCTATATGAGGTAACAGATGGAAAATTAGAAAGCATCTATGAAGAGGATACATTTGAGGATTTAGAAGGTTCACCTTATGAAAAGGCTCTTAGATATTGTGTCCAAACAGGTTTATTAAATGGAGTAAGCAAAACGCATATAGTACCAGAAAAATCACTTACAAGAGCTGAAATGATGACAATCCTAATAAGATTAAATAAAAGCTTAGAACTTTAAAAGTTCTAAGCTTTTTCTAATCTTAATGCTCTTCTTCTTCAGCTATAGCTTTTGTTTGGTGTACAGTACCGAATGGGTGTTGTGGTGGTGCATAGATGGAATAGAGTTTAAGAGGTGTTTGGCCGATATTAGTAAGGTTATGCCAGGTACCAGCAGGAATAATAAAAGCATAGCCATCAGATACAGTCTGTTGCAAAGTAGGTGTATCTTTATTCTCACCCATTCTAACCATACCCGTACCTTGTTCTATTCTAATGAACTGATCGACATTAGGATGTCTTTCTAAACCAATATCTTCACCTGGAAGGAGGCTCATTAAAGTAAGCTGCATATGTTGACCTGTCCATAAAGTTGTACGAAAAGCATTATTACTTTTAGTGGCTTGCTCAATATTGATAGCAAAAGGATAAGGACCATAATCTTTTAGCTGCTGAGATGAATTTTGAGAATACTGGCGTCCTTTATAATAATTGCGCTGTGGTGGGATATAGCCATGAGTATTAGTATTAAAATGATTTCTTTGAGAAGAATTCATGTTACGATTGTTATTATATCTATTAAAAAGTCCCAATTTCTTGCTCCTTTAATGATTAGTGTCATAAATAGCATATGTTGTTTATGATAGATTGGTGATAGTAGATATTTGAATAGATAAAGCTTTTGGCGTAATATTTAGGTGATAGTGGATTGTAGGAAAATTATCAAAAAGATAAGTTGTAAAACAAAAAGTATATAAAGAAATAGCGTTAGATAACATAAAATAGATGGTTATACGGTGCTTGAACTAAAAAAATCCTATAGTAGACAATGGTTAGCTAGGAAAAGATAGATAAAAACTTAACATAAATATTGAAAAAAGATGCAGATTAGGATATAATATGAAAGCAACATACAGTAACTAGTTGGAGGATACTATGAAAAAGTTTGGAATTTTACTATTAACATTAGGTTTAGCAATGTCATTAACAGCTTGTGGTTCTAAAGCAGAATCTGAAACAACAACAGAAACACCAGCTGTAGAATCACCACAAGCAACAGACGTAGCAGAATCGACTGATGAAGCTTTCACAGGAGAAAAAGTTGGTGAAGTAGCAGATGAAAAAGGTAAAACAGTTGCAACTGTAACTTTTGAAGCTGGACAACCTGTTGATGTTAAATTTGATTATATCAATGAAGATGGTTCAAGCAAATATGAACAAGCAGCAGCTGGTGAGTATGTAATGGGTGAAAATAGTACACCTTGGAATGAACAAGTAGATGCACTTGCAGCATTCTTAAAAGAAAACAACTTCGATGTAGAAGCAGTTACATTAACTGATGAAGATGGTCACACAGATGTTGTAACAGGCGTTTCAATTAAAGTACCAGCTTTATTAGAAGCAGTAAAATCAGCATTAAACGCATAAATATGAATGATACAAGCTACTTTTCGAGCCTATTTGAAAAGTAGCTTGATTTGTGTATAGGAGTAGATGAATAATGCTAGAAATAATGAATAGACAGCAAGAAATAAAAGAAGCTATATGGGAAACCTATAGTCAGCATAACTACACTATCCAAACACCATTTTTTAGCTTAAATCCATATCAGGTTTGTCCTTTAAGTGGCTTACTCATGTTCTTCTTAGAGCAATCAGCAACATTAGAAATTGAGGTGTATGACCAACATTATGCTTATGAGCTTGAAAAGGGACATCAGGAGCTTCCTATACTTGGACTAAAGGCAAATAAGGATAATGAAGTTAAACTACGTATAACATATAAAGATGGGACTAAGGCAACATCTAACCTTAATATTAAGACATCCCCCCTACCAGAAAGCTATCCAGCTATTGAAGTAAGAGTATCTAACAAAGCTCAAATGGAAGAAGGGCTATTTTCTTTATCTTTAGGCAGGTCAGAAGGCGTAAAAACAATAGAGGCATTATATTCTATTGTAGATGAAGAGGGGGAAGTAAGATGGTTTTATACAGGAATGACAGCTCATGTATTTAGAAAACTTAAGAATGGCAATTTAATAGTAGATGCACCTATAAGTAGCGGGATTTGTGGGGCTTATACATCAGCTGGTTTCATAGAGATGGATTTTTTAGGACATATTAAAGCCTTCTATAGATTACCTAATGGATTGCATCATGATGTTTATGAATTACCTAATGGAAATTTCTTAGCCATTACCCAAGGCGATGAGACTAAGCAAGATTTATTAGTTGAGATAGAGCGTGAATCAAGACGTATCATTAAAGAATGGAATTTTAGAGGACTATTAGACCAAAATCGTCAGACGGTAATAGATAAAGTTTCAGTAAACCATCCTTTAGATTGGTTACATCTTAATGCTATTGTTTATGATGAAGGAGATAATAGCATTGTAGCAACCTCTAGAAATCAAAGTTGTATGATAAAGTTTGATAAGGATACTTCTAAGATTCACTGGATTATTGCGCCAAAAGAAGGATGGAATGAGAGATTAAATCCTTATGTTCTAGAAGCAATGGATAAGAGCAGTATAGGTTGGGCACCACATACCCCAGTCATAGGCAAAGAAGGCACCGTGCTGATGTTTGATAATGGGAATTTTAGAAGTTATGACTTAGATCAAGCACGACATGCCTATGAAAACTTTAGCCGTGGGATAGAATATCGTATTGATTTAGAATCAGGTACCTTTGAGAAGATATGGAGCTATGGAGAAGAAAGAGGCAATAGCTTATATTGTCCATATTTAGGCTCAATTAGTTTATTAGAGAATAATAATAGGCTCATGTGTTTTGGTGGAATTACGAAGGATATCTTTGGTGGTCCGACAGACGATATGAAAAGTAACCGTATGAAAAATGAGGTTGTTATCATAGAAACGACTGGAGATATGCCAGCAGAAGTGGTCTTTGAAATGGCTATGAGAGATAGGGATATTACAAGACCATTAGGTTATAAATGTTATCGATGTGAGAAAATGACTTTTTAATAATATAGAAATAAAGTATTGAGGAGTAAAAAATGAAAAAGTTTTTTAAACAAGTTGCATTAATGGCTGCGTTAACAGTCATGCTTGTAGGATGTGGGAATAAGGCATCAGAGCAAAATCCAGAGATTACCCCAGAGACGAGTGCAACTACAGAAGTTAAAGATTTAGGAACACTTCGTATTGGTGTTATGTCTGCAGCAGATAGTGCGCCTATTTTATTGGCACAAGAAAATGGTTATTTTGAAGAACTTGGTTTAACGGTAGACCTTGAAATCTTTACAAATGGGGCAACTAAACAAAGCTCTATTCAAGCAGGCGAATTAGATGGTGCCATGGTAAGTATGATTCAGTTTTTAAATAATAAGGCAGCAGGGCTTGATGCGGTAATGACAACTTCAACAGATGGCATGTTCCCTATTGTGCTTAGCCCAAGCTTTGAAGAGAAGCAAGATGTAAAAGTAGGGTTAATGGAAGTAAGCGTTGTAAACTATTTAGCAGATCAGTATTTAACAGATTATAATGTAGAGAAAGTATTTATCAATGAAATGCCAGTAAGAATGCAAATGCTTATGGCAGGCGAATTAGATATGGCAGTACTGCCTGAGCCAATGGCATCAACTGCACAACTTAAAGGATTAGAAAAACGTACCTATGGGAACCCTGATGATTTCACACCAAATGCAATGATCTTTACTAATGAAATTATTAGCTCAAATGAAGCAGCCGTAGCAGCTTTCCATGAAGCATACAACAAAGCAGTAGAAGAAATTGTAGCTAATGAAGAAGTAGCTAAAGATATTCTAATTAAGAAACTTGAATTAGATGAGAAAGTAAAAGATCTTATGGTACTTCCTACTTATCATACAACACGTATTCCAACAGAAGATTTTGTAGGGGATGTACGTCTTTGGACTGAAACCCTTCAAGGAAAACCACTTGCCGTAAATTATGATGAACTTGTAACAGAGGCATTTGTTAAATAGATGTTAGATATCAAAGATTTAAAATTAGCATATGAAAATAAGCCTGTATTAAACGGTATGAATATGCATTTATCTTCGGGAGAGAGCTTAGCCATTATAGGCCCTTCTGGATGTGGAAAAAGTACCCTGCTATGTATAATAGCGGGGCTTCTTTCACATTATGAAGGAGAAATACTAATAGATAACAAGCCCATAAGTGAAATGCAAAAGTCAGTAGGTTTAGCGTTACAAGATAATAATCTATTTCCTTGGCTAACAGTTTATAAAAATCTTTCATTAGGTCTAAAGGCAAGAGGCTATAAGAAGGGTGAAATAAAAGAAAAGATAGAAGCATTAGCTAAAGAACTTCGTATTACTCACTTATTAAAGCGATATCCGTTAAGTTTAAGTGGAGGAGAAAGGCAGCGTGTAGCAATAGGATGCATTTTAGTATGGCAGCCTAAGTTATTACTGCTTGATGAGCCCTCATCAGCATTGGATGCATTTCATAAAGAACGCTTTCAGGATTTTATATTAGACATTAAGAAGCAGTATCCTATGACACTAGTTTTTGTAACACATAGTATAGAAGAGGCTATTGTATTAGGAGAAAAAATAATGATAATGGGTACGAATGGCACTTATAGGATTTATGAAAATGAACTTTATGGCATGGAAAATATAAGAGAAAGCATGACCTTTTATAAAAAATG
>JAHLFQ010000113.1 GCA_018883705.1 Candidatus Cellulosilyticum pullistercoris | reverse complement strand
GTAAGTATGGGAATGATTGGTCTGATTACCTATTTTTCGTATAAGGCACGTATGAATGAGGTAAAGGAGGAAAAGACACGTGAAGCAAGATAGAAAAATAATTTATACGGTAGCGGCTATTTTTATGATTATTTTTGCTATACTAATAGGTTATCTTGTATATTTTACCATTTTCAAGAAGAAAGAAATGTCTATGCATACACAAAATAATCGATTAAATCATTTAGAATCTGAAGTGATACGCGGGAATATTTATGATAGTAAGAGGAGACTTTTAGCGACAACAGATGAAGATGAAAATAGAGTTTATCCTTATGGAAATCTTTACGCTCATGTGATTGGTTATAGTCAGTATGGGAAAACAGGTATAGAAGCCTTAGCAAATAGTGAGCTCCTTTATCCGAATTATAGTTTTCTGTCTATTTTTAAAATGGCATCTATGAATGAGAAGTTTAAAGGAAGAGATGTCGTACTTACTTTAGAACATAAGTATCAAAGTGCTATTGCAGAGGCAATGGGAGATAAAAGAGGGGGTGTTGTTGTCCTTGAAGCAACAACCGGTAAAATTAAGGCGATGTATTCTAGCCCTAACTTTGATCCAAATCAAATTGAAATGAACTGGTCGGAGCTTAATAGTGATGAGGAAAATTCACCACTTTTAAATAGAGCCACAAGAGGACTTTATCCACCCGGTTCCATTTTTAAGGTGATTACAACCCTTGCTTATATGAGACAAAGTAATACACTAGATTTTCATTATAATTGTACGGGAAGCATTAGCGGAGACAATTATACGATTAAATGCTATAATGGCACGGCACATGGAGAAGTAGACTTAAGTCAGGCCTTTGCGAAGTCATGTAATAGTTATTTTGTGGCTCTAAGTGAATCTTTGCCTGATGGGGCATTAAAAGCAGTAGCAGAATCTTTAGGATTTAATGGCTCATTAGATGTAGACTTTGGCTATTCATCGAGTCGTTTTAATTTAACAAGTTCGGACTCTGCTTTTGAAAAAGCAGCAACAGCTATTGGACAAGGAAAGACCTTAACAACACCAATTCATATGGCGATGTTGGCAGCAGCTATTGCTAATGACGGTGTAAGCATGAAACCTTATTTGATAGAATATGCTATGAAACAAAATGGTCAAATTAAAGATCGTAATATGCCAGTTGTTGGAGAGACGCTGATGACAGAAGAAGAAGCCTATACCTTACAAGAATTAATGGAAGGGGTTTTAGACTTTGGAACGGCTGTGACGCTACCAGAAAAAGGTTTAGTCGTAGGTGGTAAGACAGGAACCGCACAAAATGAAACGGAAGAAGACCACTCTTGGTTTATGGGTTATGCAAAAGACCCTAATGATGAAAGTAAGGCCCCTATTGCATTTGCGGTGGTGGTTGAGGGTGGTGGAAGAGGTGCACAGGCTCTTTCTATATCTAACAGTATCTTAGAAGCTTATCGTAGCAGTAATTAATAAAATCAATCAACTGCCTAATGATCTTTTAATGATTTCATTAGGCAGTTTAAGTTTGATTTATTCTTAAAAAGTAAACATTGCATAGGAATAAAAAAAGCACGTAAACATAGAGTTTACATGCTTTTTTTAGTGCCGGCAGTGGGACTTGAACCCACACGTGGTTACCCACAACAGATTTTGAGTCTGCATCGTCTGCCATTCCGACATGCCGGCATATTATTGACATAAAGTTTTGACAGGTTTTATATTATCATAAATTAATCAGTTAAGCAAGTAGAATATTGTAAATAATGAATAGTATTTTAGGGGTAGGCATTGTATCACTTATTGTAATCGATTAAAATAAGGGGGGAATGAATATAAAATAGGGAGGAGAATTAACCTCGTGAAACTAAATTCAGAAGAAGAGCTCATTCAGGCTATGCTAAAGGGAGATCTTAAGGCTTATGAAATATTAATAGGTCAATATGAAAAGAAAATCTATGCTTTATGCCTACATCTTTTAAAGGATACAGAAGAAGCCTATGATGCAGCTCAGGAAGTCTGTATTAAAATATGGAAGCAAATTGGTACTTTTAAGGGACAAGCTAAACTAAGTACTTGGATTTATAGAATGACCACAAATCAATGTTTAGACATTTTACGTAAGAATAAAAGAAAAGGACAGGAACTTTCTTTGTTTTTAGACGAAGAAACAGGGGAAGAAGAGAAACTTACTGATCAAACGGCTATTTGGCAGGATGTAAGTTCGCATATAGAACAAAAAGAGTTAGGAGAGGTTATAAGGCAAGGCATTGGAGAATTAAAAGAAGACTATCAGGTAGTTATTGTACTAAGAGATATAGAGCAGCGTTCATATGAAGAGATTGCAAATATCCTTGAAATTTCGTTAGGAACAGTTAAATCACGCTTATCGCGGGCACGGAGCGCCTTAAGAAAAATTTTAGAACAGAATAAGGAACCCTATCGTTCTTTTTTTCGTCATAATAATAAATAAGGAGTGTGCCACATGAAGTGTATAGAATATAGCGAATTAATATCAGCTTATGTGGATGAGATGCTCAGTCCACAAGAAGAAGAAAAGCTTATGATGCATCTTAAGACGTGTCAAGCTTGTCAGAAAGAATTAGAAGTACTTAGGCAAATGCAAATGCTGTGTCGTAACATAGAGGAAGTTTCCTTGCCAGCCCAATTTCATGAAGATTTAATGAAGCAATTAAAGAGAGAAAATAGACTTAAGTTTCCTATTAAGTTCAAATGGCAATATGGTGGTGCATTAGTTGCTACGATGCTTATTGGATTTTTATTTTTTAATCAACTAGGGTTTATTTCTTTAAAGAGTGGATCGTCTACAGGCTATCCCGGAGCAGATCATATAGCAGAAGACCTTATGAATATAGAAGCGACCCCTTATACTGTACAAAATGAGGTAGCAGAAGCAAGAGTACAAGACGAAACAGACTCTGTAGTTCAAAAGAATCAGTCAGAAAGTAGAGTCTTTATGATGCAACATGCAGAAGAGGAGCATGTCTGGAAGGTACAAGTTGAAAGTGCAGAAGTCTTTATAGAGGTATTTAAAGACTATCTTAATGCAGAGCAAATTGCATACGAACAAATAGAGGAAGGTATGAGCATATACCAGGTTAAGGATAGTAAGGCGCTAATGAACTGGTTACAAGAGCATAGTCATTCATTTGAAGGAAGTGAGGTTGCCGCTGAAAGTAATATACAACTTGAGATCAACTAGGTCACGCACTTAAGGAATCATTCTCATGATGATGAGAAAAAAGCGCATAGAGGCTTGACAGTTAGGTTTGTTTTTGATAAATTTATCATAAATCAATGAATGTCTATTACAATGAAAAAGAGGAGTAATAAGAAGAGAATGTTTTAGCGAGACTGGGAAGGTGAAAGCCAGTTACATGACTTTTTATGAAGGGCGCTTTGGAGTAATTTTTTTAAAGAGGAATGCAATCAATAGCTGATGATATGCATTCAATAAGGGTGGAACCGCGGAAGATAACCTTTCGTCCCTTGCTGTGGGGATGAAGGGTTTTTTTATTGTTTTCATCTCCGATTGATGTTACATCAAATAAGGTCAAAAAAATGAAGGAGGCAAAGAAAATGGCAGAAAAAAGTATGCAACAAGTGGTTGCTGTAGCAAAATCTAGAGGGTTTGTTTACTCAGGTTCTGAAATATATGGAGGATTAGCAAATACTTGGGATTACGGTCCATTAGGTGTAGAATTTAAAAATAACGTAAAAAAAGCATGGTGGAGAAAATTCATCCAAGAAAGTCCATATAACGTAGGAGTAGACTGTGCCATCTTAATGAATCCACAAGTATGGGTAGCTTCAGGACATGTAGGTGGTTTTAATGATCCACTTATGGATTGTAAAGCTTGTAAAGAGCGCTTTAGAGCAGATAAAATTATTGAAGATTTTATGCAAGAAAAAGGCACACCAGAAGTAGTTGATGGTTGGTCTAATGAAAGAATGCAAGAGTTTATTAAAGAAAATGGTATTGCATGTCCAAGTTGTGGGGCACATGATTTTACAGATATCCGTCAATTTAACTTAATGTTTAAAACTTTCCAAGGTGTTACTGAAGACTCTAAAAACACAGTATATTTAAGACCAGAAACTGCACAAGGTATTTTCGTTAACTTTAAAAACGTTCAAAGAACAAGTCGTAAAAAAGTACCATTTGGTATTGGACAAATAGGTAAATCATTCAGAAATGAAATTACACCAGGTAACTTCATCTTCAGAACAAGAGAATTCGAACAAATGGAACTTGAATTCTTCTGTAAACCAGGTACAGAGCTTGAATGGTTTAATTACTGGAGAAGCTACTGCAAAAACTTCTTACTTAGCCTTGGCATGAAAGAGGAACACATGAGACTTCGTGATCACTCACCAGAAGAGTTATCACATTATAGTAATGCAACAACTGATATCGAATTTGAATTCCCATTTGGATGGGGAGAGCTTTGGGGAATTGCAAGTCGTACAGATTTTGACTTAACAAGACACCAAGAAGAATCAAAACAAGATATGACATATTTTGATCCAACTACAAATGAAAAGTATATTCCATACGTTATTGAACCATCTCTTGGAGCAGACCGTGTGGCACTTGCTTTCCTTTGTGAAGCATATGATGAAGAAACACTTGAAGATGGTGAAACAAGAACAATCTTTAGATTCCATCCAGCGCTTGCACCAGTAAAAGCTGCTGTTTTACCACTTTCTAAAAAATTATCAGAAGAAGCAACTAAAGTATATACTGAACTTGCAAAACATTTTAATGTAGAATTTGATGAAGCAGGTTCAATTGGTAAACGTTATAGAAGACAAGACGAAATTGGTACACCATTCTGTATTACATTTGACTTTGATTCATTAAATGATAATATGGTAACGATTCGTGATCGTGATACAATGGCGCAAGAACGTATTGCTATTTCTGAACTTGTTAAATATATTGAAGATAAGATGGCATTTTAGTTAAAAAGAAAAACGTGATACTTAGTAAGGCAAAAAGCCTACGCTAAGTATCACGTTTTTTTATAGGAAAAATAAGGTAGGGTCTATAGCAATAAACAGTTTATCATATCCAATGAGTTGATAATACACAAAACAAGTAAGGTATCTATAATTTAATGTTATATAAAAAATATAAATGTATATATTTAAAATAGAATATAAAATAATAAAAGGATGTTGTCATAAGCGTAAAGTAATCAAGTATTTAGCATTTCACCAAAACAGGCTGAATTTTTAAATTTATGATGATGTAGTTAGGAGGTAAATTATGAGTAAGCAATGGGTTTATATGTTTCAGGAAGCAGAAGCTGGGAACAAGAACTTACTCGGAGGCAAAGGCGCTAATCTTGCCGATATGACACAACTTGGGTTACCTATTCCACATGGTTTTATAGTAACTACTGAAGCTTGCATAGAATATTATGCCAACAATGGCTTGTTATCTGATGAAATGAAAGAACAAATAAAAGGATGCCTTGGTAAACTTGAAGATTTAGCAGGGAAAAAATTTGGAAATAATGAAAATCCATTACTTCTTTCTGTCCGTTCTGGAGCGCGTGTATCTATGCCAGGTATGATGGATACTGTTCTTAATTTAGGACTTAATGATAAGGCTGTAGAAGGATTGGCTAATAAAACAGGTAATGTACGTTTTGCCTATGATTCCTACCGCCGTTTTATACAGATGTTTTCAGATGTTGTCATGGAAATTCCAAAGTCTTATTTTGAAAAAATTATAGATGCTATGAAAGAAGAAAAAGGTGTTCAGTTAGATACAGAGCTGGATGCAGATGATCTTAAAGAAATGGTTCTTAAGTTTAAAGCACTTTATAAAAAAGAAAAGGGAGTTGATTTTCCACAAGAACCAGAATACCAATTAATGGAATCCATCAAGGCAGTATTCCGTTCTTGGATGAATCCACGGGCTATAGTTTATAGAAGAATGAATGATTATCCATCTGATTGGGGAACTGCGGTTAATGTACAGATGATGGTATTTGGCAATATGGGTAATAACTCTGGTACAGGTGTTGCTTTTACAAGAAACCCTGCTACAGGCGAAAATAAAATTTATGGTGAATATCTTATCAATGCACAGGGTGAAGATGTTGTTGCAGGAGTACGCACGCCCAATCCAATTTCACAACTTGAGCAAGATATGCCAGAGGTATATGCAGAGTTTACAGAAATTTATAAAAAACTTGAAAACCATTATTGCGATATGCAAGATATGGAGTTTACGGTTGAAGAAGGCAAACTCTTTTTTCTTCAAACACGTAGTGGAAAGAGAACAGCCCAAGCAGCGCTTAAGATTGCGGTAGATCTTGTAGCTGAAGGTAAAATGACAGAAGAAACAGCTATTTGCCGTATCGATCCAAAACAATTAGATCAATTATTACACCCTACATTTGATGCAAAAGCACTTAAAGCAGCTCAAGTAATTGGGAATGCTTTACCGGCATCACCTGGGGCAGCAGCTGGTAAAGTTTATTTTACTGCAGAAGATGCAAAAAATGCGGTAGCTCGTGGTGAAAGAGTTATTTTAGTTCGTCTTGAAACTTCTCCGGAAGACATTGAAGGGATGGCCGTAGCACAAGGCATCTTAACTGTACGTGGTGGTATGACCTCGCATGCAGCTGTTGTTGCACGTGGTATGGGTACCTGCTGTGTATCAGGTTGTGGAGAGATTCAAATAGATGAAGAATCAAAATGCTTTACACTTGCAGGCATAACCTATCATGAAGGAGATTATATTTCTTTAGATGGCTCTACAGGAAATATCTATGGAGAAGAGATTGCAACGGTTGAACCAGAAATTACAGGGGATTTTGAAACACTCATGGGTTGGGCAGATAAAGTACGTGTGCTTAAAGTGCGTACAAATGCAGATACACCAAAAGATGCAATAAATGCTGTAAAACTTGGAGCAGAAGGAATTGGTCTTTGTCGTACAGAGCACATGTTCTTTGAAGAGGACCGTATTATGAAAATCCGTAAGATGATTGTTTCTAAGACAGAGGAAAAGAGAAGAGAAGCACTTAAAGCACTTCTTCCATTTCAAAAAGGTGATTTTATAGGCCTTTATGAAGCAATGGAAGGTAAACCTGTAACCATACGTCTTCTTGATCCACCGCTTCATGAGTTCGTACCACATACAAATGAAGAGATTCATGATCTTGCAAAGGAAATGGGTATAGATTATGAAGAACTTAAATCAACTATTGAAGGATTAAAAGAGTTCAATCCAATGATGGGGCACCGAGGATGTCGACTTGCTGTAACCTATCCTGAAATTGCTGAAATGCAAACACGAGCTATCATTGAAGCAGCCATCCAAGTGAAAAAAGAAAAAGGTTATGACATTGAACCAGAAATTATGATTCCACTTATAGGAGAAAAGAAAGAACTTAAATGGGTTAAAAGTGTGGTGGCTAAAACAGCAGATGAAGTGATTCAAGAAGCTGGTATTGAGATGATCTATCATGTGGGAGCGATGATTGAAATTCCACGTGCTGCCCTTACAGCAGATGAAATTGCAGAAGAAGCGGAATTCTTTTCATTTGGTACAAATGACTTAACACAAATGACATTTGGATTCTCTCGTGATGATGCAGGCAAATTCTTGCCGGCTTACTATCATACTAATATTTATGAAAGTGATCCATTTGGAAGACTTGACCAAACAGGTGTGGGGCAACTTCTTCAAATGACAGTTGAGAAAGGTCGTAAAACACGTCCAAATATCAAAATTGGTATTTGTGGTGAACATGGTGGGGATCCATCATCTATTGATTTCTGCCATCGAGTGGGGCTTAATTATGTATCATGCTCTCCATTTCGTATACCAATTGCAAGGCTTGCAGCGGCTCAAGCAGCTATAAATAATAGATAAATGATCATTTACAAAAATAAATAATGATATGAAATCTAAGGGTTTTAAACCTAAAAGAGGGTGATGCGTAGAGTAAATAACCCTCTTTTAGGTTTGTTATGATGAAATAATAGGTTATATCCTATTAAGCTAAAGTAAAATCAAGTGTTAAAAATAATAAAAAAAGAAAATTTTTAAGTGCAAAAGCAATAAAGTTTTAAAATTAACAAAAAAATTTAGAAATAATATATCAAAAACTAATTTTTTTTATTATAATATAAAATGAAAATATGAGAATATAACATATAGTTATATCTAATTAAGAAAGGTAGGACTAGAGATGGATATTTTAAAAAGTTTTTCTCTTGAAGGAAAAGTTGCATTAGTAACTGGAGCTTCTTATGGTATTGGTTTTGCAATTGCTAGTGCATTTGGTAAAGCAGGAGCAACTGTAGTATTTAACGATATCAATCAAGATCTTATTGATAAAGGATTAGCTGCATATAAAGAACTTGGTATTACAGCACATGGTTATGTATGTGATGTAACAAATGAAGATCAAGTTAATGCATTAGTTGCACAAATTGAGAAAGAAGTTGGTGTTATTGATATCTTAGTTAACAATGCAGGTATCATTAAACGTATTCCAATGTGTGAGATGTCAGTTGAAGATTTTAGAAAAGTTATAGATGTTGATTTAAATGCACCATTCATTATGGCAAAAGCTGTTATTCCAGGTATGATTAAAAAAGGACATGGTAAAATCATTAACATTTGTTCAATGATGAGTGAGTTAGGACGTGAAACAGTTTCTGCTTATGCAGCAGCTAAAGGTGGTCTTAAAATGCTTACTAAAAATATTTGTTCTGAATATGGTGAACACAATATCCAATGTAATGGTATTGGACCTGGTTACATAGCAACACCTCAAACAGCACCACTTAGAGAAGATGGTCACCCATTCAACAACTTCATTATTGCAAAAACACCAGCAGCTAGATGGGGTACACCAGAAGACTTAATGGGACCTGCAGTGTTCTTAGCATCTGATGCATCAAACTTTGTAAATGGACACATATTATATGTAGATGGTGGTATCTTAGCATATATCGGTAAACAACCATAAGTTTAAGAAAATAAAGTCAATCCATAAAAGAAGTATATTCCTTATAAAAAAGGAGTATACTTCTTTTGTTTTTAGCAGATAGAGATAAGGTAAAAGGTATATGTAAGAAATAAACGAATAGTATGCTAAATTTTGAAGTAATAAGTTAATATTTGAAGTAATATATATAAGTTAATGGTTAATATAAACAAATAAAGGAATGAATATCTATCTAATATTATGGCTTATGCCGAAGTTGTCGTATTAAAAAGGAAATAGGGGAGATATGTAGTATTAATATTAGTATGTGGGGTGATGAGAATGTACTATCGCATGGAGCAAGAAGCAAGAGAATGTCTAGCACTTAGCGAATTTGCGACAAAGAGTATGTATTCGAAGGGAAGGCAAGTAGCAGAAAAAGAGTGTGAAGTACGTACTGTTTTTCAAAGAGATCGTGATCGTATTTTGCATTCAAAAGCATTTAGGCGACTTGCTCATAAAACACAGGTTTTTATATCTCCAGAAGGTGACCATTACAGGACTAGACTAACCCATACTTTAGAAGTTTCTCAAATTGCTAGAACCATTGCAAGAGCCCTTAATTTGAATGAAGATTTAACAGAGGCGATTGCATTAGGGCATGATTTAGGGCATACACCTTTTGGACATACAGGAGAGCATATTTTAAAATGTCTAACAGATGGTGCTTTTTCTCATAATAAACATAGTTTACGTGTGGTAGATGTTTTAGAGAATAATGGGCAAGGCCTAAACTTGACATTTGAAGTAAGAGATGGTATTGTAAATCACCCAACGAGCGGTAAGCCAAGTACGCTTGAAGGCAAAGTAGTTCAGCTTGCGGATAAAATAGCATATATCAATCATGACATTGATGATGCCATACGAGGTAAGGTACTTACTGAGCATGAACTTCCACAAAAATGCGTCACTGTTTTAGGGCGAACTTCGAGTAAGCGCATTAATTGTATCATTAATGATATTACCAAAGAAAGTATTCATCGAAATGATATTGTAATGAGTGCGCCTATTAAAGAAGCTTTTTACGACATGAGAGCATTTTTATTTCAGCATGTTTATGTAGGCTCTATGGCGAAGGAACAGGAAGGAAAAGCGGAACGTGTAGTCAGCGAATTATATCAGTACTATATGAAGCATTTAGCGAAATTACCCGCTGGATACATAGAAAGGCTCCAAATAGGAGAATCTGAAAAACAAATAGTATGTGATTATATAGCAGGAATGACGGATCGCTATGCCATTAATGCTTACATGGATTTATTTTTTCCGAAGTCCTGGCATATTTATTAATGACATTCAAAGAAAAGGGAGGAAAATAGATGAGATATCCAGAACATGTTATTGAACAAATAAGAGAACAAAGTGATATTGTGTCTATTATCTCCGAATACACAGCACTTAATAAGAGAGGAGGATCTTATGTTGGATTATGTCCTTTTCATAATGAGAAGACCCCATCTTTTTCGGTAAGTGAAGAAAAGCAACTTTATTATTGCTTTGGCTGTGGTGCAGGAGGTAATGTCATTACTTTTTTGATGCAGAAAGAAAATATGAATTTCATAGAGGCGATTAAGTATCTAGCAGAACGAGAAAATATAAAATTAGATGAAACCTATCTAACAGATGAAGAATTAGAAAGTAATCGAAAAAGAGGTCAACTTCTAGAAATTCTTAAGGAAAGTGCAAGATATTTTCATTTTAGTTTACGTGCGCCAGAAAATGGAGAAGCGCTTAGCTACTTAACGAGTCGTGGTCTTTCTTTAGAGACCATTAAGCAATTTGGATTAGGATATGCCCCTCATCAATTTAATGGCCTATATGAGTATTTAAAGCAAAAAGGCTATAAAGATGAGCTATTACTTGAGTCAGGGCTGTTTTTACAAGGTAAGCAGAGTCAAACCATGATTTATGATCGTTTTTCGGGACGTGTTATTTATCCCATTTTCGATTTAAGTAAAAAGGTGATTGCATTTGGAGGAAGGGTTTTAGATGGTAGCTTACCTAAGTATCTGAACTCTCCTGAAAATATGCTTTTTAATAAAAGTCGTACGCTTTATGGGATGCATTTAGCTAAAAATTCAGGTGCACCTTATTTTATTTTAGTTGAGGGATATATGGATGTTATTGCTATGCACCAAGCTGGCTTTACGCAAACAGTAGCTTCTCTAGGGACTGCGTTTACCCCAGGACATGCAAAACTTCTTAAGCGTCATACAGGTGAAGTCGTCATTTTATATGATAGTGACAATGCAGGGCAAAAAGCAGCACTAAGAGCCATTCCTATATTAAGAAATGAAGGCATTAAAGTAAAAGTATTATTACTAGAAGAAGGAAAAGATCCTGATGAATATTTAAAAACTCATGGCTATGACGCCATGAAGGCTTTATTAGAAGGAGCACCTCCTGATATTTGGTTTCAAATCAGAACGATTGAAAAAAAATATCAGTTAGAGATTCCAGAGGAGAAGATCAAATTCCTACAAGAAGCCTCTATCGTATTAGCTGAAACAAGTAGCAGCATTGAGCAAGCAATCTATTTGAAAGAAGTAAGTAAAGCTTATCAGATAGATGAAGAAGCATTTAAAGCAGAAATGAATAGGCACTATCAAAGAGGCATGAGAAAAGTAGCTATGAAAAGTGAAGTTAAGTCACCATTACAAAAGAAGCAACTTTTTAATAATGAAGTGATTTTTTTGGCAACACTTTATCATTTTCCAAACTTAACTAAACATGTCCTTTCCTATTTAAAGCCTGAAATGTTTGAAGAAGGATTACTTTTTGATTTGGCAAAAGCTATTTTAGAGTCAATAGAACAAGGTACAGAAATTGATATGACTTATTTTACGACTCACTATGCAGATGTAGATGAACAGAACATCATTTCTCATGTGCTTATTCATAAAGATCAGCGCTATGAAGATACAACCATCTTAAAAAAGATGATTACAGAAAATGTCAAACGGCTTAATAAAGTTTATATAGAAAAACGTTTGAAAGAAACAAAAGACATAAATGAAGTACAAATTCTACTATTTCAAAAAAAGGAACTTGACAAATTGAATATTGATTATATAAATGGTTAGAATAGTAGACAGGAGAAAGGATTGATAATAGTGAAAGACATGGCAGAACAAAAGCTAGCCTTTAAGGCGAAGCTAGACCAACTTATGATGATTGCGAAAGAGAAAAAAGGAATACTTGAGCAGGAAGATATTAATGAAGTCTTTTCAGACATGGAACTTGAACCAAGTAAAATAGAACAAATTTATGAATATTTAGAAGCACAAAACATTGATATCCTCGGGCATTTAAATGATGTAGAATTAGATGAGTCAGATATAGATATCAGTAATTTACCAGATGGTATTAGTATTGACGACCCTGTTCGCATGTATTTAAAAGAAATTGGTAAAGTCCCTCTCCTTTCAGCAGACCAAGAAATTGAATTAGCAAAGAGAATGGAACAAGGCGATCAAGAAGCTAAGAAAAAACTTGCTGAAGCAAACTTACGTTTAGTAGTAAGTATTGCAAAACGCTATGTTGGGCGTGGTATGTTGTTCCTTGACCTCATTCAAGAAGGAAATTTAGGGCTTATTAAAGCTGTTGAAAAATTTGATTATACAAAAGGTTATAAGTTTAGTACCTATGCAACTTGGTGGATACGACAAGCCATTACAAGAGCTATTGCTGATCAGGCTAGAACGATTCGTATTCCTGTGCATATGGTAGAAACAATTAATAAATTAATGCGTGTATCAAGACAATTACTTCAAGAACTTGGTCGTGATCCACAACCAGAAGAGATTGCAAAACGCATGGAAATGCCAGTTTCTAAAGTACGTGAAATTATGAAGATTTCTCAAGAGCCTGTTTCTCTTGAAACGCCAATAGGTGAAGAAGAAGATAGCCATTTAGGTGACTTTATTCCAGATGAAGATATTCCTGTGCCAGCAGAAGCAGCTGCTTTTACTTTATTAAAAGAACAACTTATCGAGGTATTAGATACCCTAACTGAAAGAGAACAAAAAGTACTTCGTTTACGTTTTGGTCTCGATGATGGGCGTGCACGTACACTTGAAGAAGTCGGTAAGGAGTTTAGTGTAACAAGAGAAAGAATTAGACAAATTGAAGCGAAAGCTTTAAGAAAATTACGTCATCCAAGTCGTAGTAAAAAACTTAAAGATTATCTTGAATAATAAAGCAGAAGTTGAACTTATTTCAACTTCTCTTTTGTTATGTCACAAAATGAAATAAAGAGGTGTAAAAGTGCAGTTATCAATACGTTTATCAGCTATTGCAAAATTTGTTCCACAAGGAAGCAGGGTCATTGATGTAGGAACTGACCATGCTTATATTCCTATTTATTTATCAGAGAAAGGAATTGCAAAAAGCTGTTTAGCAACGGATATTAATAAAGGTCCGCTAGAAAAGGCAAGAAAGAACCTTGTAGCGCATAAAATAAGTAATGTTGATCTAAAACAGACCAATGGGTTAGAAGGCATCTCCTGTGATGCTGGAAATATCATAATGATTTCAGGAATGGGTGGTTATCTCATTATTGATATTTTAAAAAGAGGGAAATCACTTGTTGAAAAGATGGATAAACTTATTTTACAGCCGCAGCAAGACATAGATGAAGTAAGAAAATACTTACATTCAATTGGATTTAAAATAGAAGATGAAGATTTTGTACAAGATGATGAAAAATATTATACGATTATCGTTGCGGTACCGGGTGAAGAATATTATGAAAAGTCATATGAATATACTTATGGTAAATGTTTAATAGAGAAGAAACTGCCGTTATTTAAGACTTGGATTACACAAAAACGACATAAGCAAGAGTGTATTTATACAGCATTAGAAAGTCAAGATTCTCAAAATGCACTTCAAAGAAAAGAAGAACTTATGCAGGAAATTCAGACATTAAGGGAGGTAGAAGCTTGCCTAGATTAAAAGAGATTATAAAAGTTTTAGAGGGATTTGCACCACCTTATTTAGCAGAGTCATGGGATAATGTAGGATTAATGGTGGGAAGTGCAAGTTGTGATGTGCAGAAAGTATTGTGCGCGCTAGATCTAAATCATGAAGTCATTGATGAGGCGATTGATTTAGGAGCGAACTGTATTGTGACACATCATCCATTCTTATTTAAACCCATTCGTTCTATTAATTTAGAAACCATACAGGGTCAGATGATTGAAAAGTTGATTAAACATCAAATTGCTGTGTATAGTATGCATACAAATTATGACATTACAACAGGGGGGTTAAATGACTATCTAGCCAATCAGTTAGGGTTAAAGGATATTCAGATACTAAGTAAAACCTATGAAGAGAAACTGTATAAAGGTGTTATTTATGTACCTTGTAGCCACTTAGAACAAGTCAGAGATGTGGTTATTAAAAATATGACTTGTGATATTGGCAAATATGCTGGATGTACTTTTAGTAAGCAAGGAGAAGGAACCTTTATTCCTTTAGAAGGTAGTAAGCCTTATATAGGTGAAACAGGCTACGTAGAAAAAGTAAATGAAAATGAGTTAAGCTTTATAGGGACTTATCAAGAAGTAGAACATATTATTAAAGAAGCTAAAAAGGTACATCCGTATGAAGAAGTAGCAGTTGATGTGTATCCACTAGAAAATATGAAAAAAGTCTATGGAATTGGACGTTATGGGGAGCTAGAAGAAGCTTTATCCTTAGAAACGTTTGTAGAGAAAGTCAAAAAGATTTTTAATCTAGAACATATTAGAATCACTGACCTTAAAGAGCGTACCATTAAACGTGTTGCGATTTGTTCTGGAGCAGGCAGTGAGTACATTTCACGTGCTGCACAAGTAGCAGATGTATATCTTACGGGAGACCTTAAGTTTCATGAAGGTCAAATGGCAAAGTCATTAGGGCTTACCATAATAGATGTAGGTCATTATGCTTCAGAACAGATTGCATTAGTTCCAATAGGTGACTGTATCCAAAAGGCTTTTCCGGTGTGTGAGATTTATTATTCGAAAATAAATGGTGAAACACTATTTATTAAGTAGCAAGGATTGAGTCAACATGATTCATGAAATAATAACTAAGGGGGACATGAAATGAGTGAAAATGTCAGAGTTAGTTTAAAAAATGGTGAAGTGCTTCATGTAGAAAAAGGTGCTACGTTACAAGAAGTGGCAAGTAAGGTACAAAGCCACTATCCCTATCCTATCATGCTTGCAAAATTAGACAATCACTTTAAAGAATTATGTACATCCATAGAACATGATTTAGTAGATTTAGAATTTGTTCATCTAGGAGAAAAAGATGGTATGCGCGTTTACCAGCGTAGTGCGACCTTCTTACTCATTGCTGCGGCAAAGCGTTTTATTCCAAGTTGTCATATCATAGTCAACCATCATATCGCAGGAGGTTATTTCTGTGAATTTGCAGATGAACAGGATTGCAGTAAGGAAAATATTGCAGCCATAGAAAAGATTATGCATGAAATGGTAAAAGAAGCATTACCTATTAAGAAGGAAGTTGTTACAGTAGATAAGGCTCTTAAAATATTTGATGTAGAGGATATGCAAGATAAGAAAAAACTATTTAAGTATCGTCGTACGTCAACAGTAAATATTTATAGCTTGGATGGAATTAAAAACTATTTTTATGGTTATATGGCAACTAATACAAAAGAAATTAACTTATTTAAACTCATTCCTTATGCGCATGGATTTATTTTACAATTTCCAGATAAAGATAATCCAAGTATTTTAGCACCATTTGTAGCTCAACCTAAGCTTTCCAATATTTTTAGGGAATCAGAAAGATGGGCACGTATTTTAGGGGTTGATACAGTAGGGGCTTTAAATGACATGATTGCAGCCGGAAAAACAGATGAACTCATTAAAGTTTCA